>JAJRZI010000149.1 GCA_024275295.1 Gammaproteobacteria bacterium
CAAGAACATAGGCATGTTCATTCTGCATCATGGAGACATAATCCAGGCGATCCATGTAGGGAATGTTCTGGTTATAGGGTTTGGTCTCTGCCAGCTTTTCGGTGCCGCGATGCAGCAGCCCAATATGTGGATCAGAGCGTTAGATGACCTCGCCGTCCATCTCCAGTACAAGGCGTAATACACCGTGTGCAGACGGGTGTTGCGGACCAAAGTTTAGTGTGTAGTTACGAATCTCAGGCATTGGCTGCGTTCGCTAGTTTGATTCTTCGTTCATGTAGCGGTTATCTTTTCGAATCACTCTTGGCACCAGTGTGCGAGGTTCGATTGATACCGGTTCATAGATGACGCGTTTTTTCTCTGGGTCGTAACGCATCTCCACATGTCCTGAAAGTGGAAAATCCTTGCGGAATGGATGGCCTACAAACCCATAGTCTGTAAGAATGCGGCGCAGATCAGGATGCCCTTCAAACAGAATCCCATACAGATCAAAAGCCTCTCTTTCAAACCAATCAGCAACAGGCCATACAGGCATTACTGACTCAACAATAGGGTGCTCACTGTCAAGATAGGTTTTGACACGCATCCGCACGTTATTTTCTATTGAAAGCAGATGATAAACAACTGCAAACCTATCGGCTGCCTTTGTATTAATTTCAGAATCACGATTTACGCCGCGTCCAAAACCGGATGAAGAGGCGCTGCTGGTTTCCCATTCAACTTGACCATAGGTTGAATAATCAACACCGCAAAGGTCTATCAACAGATCAAAACTGAAGATTGAGGCACTGCCATACAGTTCAAAAGCGACTTCCAATAACTGCTCGCGGGGAACAGTCAGTGTAACCTCACCGAAAGCCTGTTCAACTGTACAGCCTTTTTTATTAAATGCAGCGTTAAGCGCATCAACCAGCTTGGCCAGCCGCTGTTCAGGTGTTGTCTTGATAGTGGCATTCATAATCAAGCCTGACGCGCTATGGTTGAGGTTCGGCGGATCTTATTTTGCAGCTGCAAAATGCCGTACAGTAGTGCTTCAGCGGTTGGGGGACAACCTGGAACGTAGATATCAACAGGGACAACACGGTCACAGCCGCGAACGACAGCATAAGAGTAGTGATAATAACCACCCCCATTCGCACAGGACCCCATTGAGATAACCCAGCGTGGCTCTGCCATCTGATCGTAGACTTTACGCAGTGCTGGCGCCATTTTGTTTACTAGAGTACCCGCAACAATCATTACATCGGATTGGCGTGGGCTAGGGCGGAAGATGATGCCAAAGCGATCCATATCATAACGCGATGCAGCTGCATGCATCATCTCAACTGCGCAGCATGCCAGACCGAATGTCATTGGCCACAGTGAGCCGGTGCGCGCCCAGTTTATGAGTTTGTCAGCGTTAGTTGTAATAACGCCTTCTTCAAAAATACCTCCTATTCCCATTCCAGCGCACCTTTCTTCCACTCGTAAATAAAGCCAATGGTCAGAACCGCCAGGAACACCATCATTACAAGATAGCCAACCATACCGATCTTATCGAGCACTACAGCCCAAGGAAAGAAAAACGCGATTTCCAGATCGAAAATAATAAAGAGGATAGCAACTAGGTAGTAACGCACATCAAACTTTATGCGTGCATCTTCGAACGCCTCGAAGCCACACTCATAGGGAGACTCTTTTTCATCGTCTGGTTTTCTTGTGCCAAGAACAAACCCCAGGCCTACCATGACGCAACCTATAACAGCGCCAAGCACCATGAAAACCAATACGGGCAGATAATTTTCGAGCATTGCTTTTTAGCCCTCCCCCAACCGAGTTATTTGAATCTTTAGATTCCCGGTTTAATTCAACAAGGCACGCAGTCTAGTGCATGATGACAATCTATGTCAAGCAAAAGATTCTCATCAAACGCCTTTGCAATCAATGGGTTACATTTTTCTACCCGCAAAAAAAACGGTATTGCCACGATCAGCAATACCGTTTTTAATCATTGGTGCCGATGGCCGGACTTGAACCGGCACGACTTGCGCCACCGCCCCCTCAAGACGGCGTGTCTACCAATTCCACCACATCGGCAATTTTATTTATGTTGCACTTATTCACTACTGTTTCAACACTGAGCAGCCAAATTACAGGCAATAATTATTTCCCTGGAACGACTGGGATCTCATTTCCACCAGCACTCTCAGCTGGCACTTCAGGTGTTACTGGTACTTCACTGATCGGCGCAGGAATTTCCTGCGTAACCGGCGTAACAGTATCAGCCCCCATTAGACTGGGCTGCTCGGTACCCTGCATCGCAAAATAGGCAAGTGCCAGGCTTGTGGCAAAAAAGAGCGTTGCCAGCACGCCTGTCGCACGCGTGAGGAATGATCCAGATCCCTGCGCCCCAAACACCGTTGATGATGCGCCGCTTCCAAAAGCAGCACCCGCATCAGCACCCTTGCCATGCTGTATCAGAACCAGCCCGATCAATCCGATAGCCAGTAGAAGATGAACAGCAACTAAGATTGTTTGCATTCTTAATCCCAATAAATTTCAATAAAAACTAGTTTGCAGCCTTGCAGATTGCCAGGAAGTCATCAGCCTTTAGGGCTGCGCCACCGATCAGGCCACCATCAATATCATTCTGCGCCATCAACTCTGCTGCATTCCCCGGCTTCATACTGCCACCGTAGAGGATGCGCAGACCATCAGCAATGCCCACATCATGCTGCGCCACTTGAGCACGAATAAAAGCATGTACCGCCTGAGCCTGTTCTGGCGACGCTGTCATTCCCGTCCCAATAGCCCAAACCGGCTCGTATGCAACAACGGCATCACCCAGGGCTGCCACGCCTTCCTGATCAATCACCGCAGCCAATTGGCCGCCAACAATCTCTTCAGTAATCCCCTGCTGCCGCTCTTCGAGCGTCTCGCCTACGCAAAGAATGGGGACAAGCCCCGCTTCCCTCGCAACCGCAAACTTCTTCGCTACCAGTGCGTTATCCTCGCCATAAAGCGTGCGTCGCTCTGAGTGGCCAACCAGGACATATTTACAGCCAAAATCCAACAGCATGGATGCCGCTATTTCACCCGTAAAGGCTCCGCCTGTTTCCGATGAGAGATTCTGTCCGCCCCAGGCAATGGGTGAACCGGTTAGCTGCGCCTGCGCCTCTGGAATGAGGATATAGGGCGGACAAACCGCCACTTCCGCATTAGTAACACCCTCTAACCCTGCTTTTATCCCTGCCAGCAACTCTCTGGTGCTTGCCAAAGAGCCATTTAACTTCCAGTTTCCAGCGACTAGTGGTTGGCGCATCTGCTTTCTCTCTCAATGGAAAAAGAGCGCGCTAGCTTACCGGCCAACGCGTTCAAAATCAATGTGGAATTTACCTTATTGCAACTAATTCTTTTACTCTGCCCGCCAGCTGATCAGCCAAACAGGAAACCTGCTGCGCATTACGCCCTTCGACCATAACGCGGATCAGCGGCTCTGTACCGGATGGACGCAGTAACACACGACCTTCACCATTCAACTCTGTCTCAACATCTTTTACTGCCGCTTTCAGTGCCGGCAGCTCCATAACATTGCTGCCCTCTTCCACTCTAACATTGACAAGCACCTGCGGGCACTTCTCAACTCTTGCAGAGAGTTCACGCAGTAGCTTTCCACTTTTATACACTTCGGCCAATACCTGTAGTGCTGACACAATACCATCACCTGTTGTTGTACGATCCAGGCAGATGATATGGCCCGATGGCTCACCGCCAATGGCCCAATCTTTATCTTGAAGCCTCTCCAGGATATAGCGATCACCTACATTGACGCGCTCAAACCCTATTCTCTGCTTTTTCAATGCAAGCTCAAGCCCAAGGTTCGACATCACAGTGCCCACTACTGAGCCATTCAGCCCACCATTTTCCTGCCGTGACCGGGCAATGATATAGAGCACATCATCACCATCAAGAATATTACCCTGGTCATCAACCATAATAAGGCGATCACCATCACCATCGAGACCAATGCCTAGATCCGCACCTGTATTCAGTACTGTTTCCACCAGCAGATCAGGGTTTGTAGAGCCAACACCCGCATTGATGTTTACCCCGTCGGGTTCTGCTCCAATGGTAATAACCTCGGCACCCAGCTCATCAAAAACATAAGGTGCAATGTGGTAAGTTGCGCCATTGGCGCAGTCAACCACGATCTTTAAACCGCTAAAATCCATTGTAGACGGGATGGTGCTTTTACAAAATTCAATATAACGACCGGCAGCATCACTAACCCTGTCCGCTTTACCCAGCATTTCTGAGCCAACCGTAGTCATCTTGCCCGACAGTTCATGCTCAATGGCCAGCTCAACTTCATCTGGTAACTTACGCCCCTGTGCGGAGAAAAACTTGATACCGTTATCCTGATGTGGATTATGGGAGGCGCTGATCACAATACCAGCTTGCGCATGCAGAGTTCGGGTAAGGTAGGCAATACCAGGGGTTGGCATTGGGCCAAGTAGACGGGTATTTACGCCAGCAGCCACTAATCCGGCCTCTAAAGCCGATTCAAACATATAGCCTGAAATACGGGTATCCTTACCGATCAGAACACTGCTATTGCCTGCTTTACCAAACACACGACCAGCAGCCCAACCCAGCTTTAATACAAAATCAGGGGTTATGTGACCCTTTCCCACCTGACCACGAATACCATCGGTTCCAAAATACTTTCGGTCCACTCAATCCTCCTCGATCATTGGCAGAAAATTTTAGGGCATCTATCCTAACTTTTATTATTTAACCTAAAAAGAGCGGTTGAAACAGCCAAGGCATCAACCGTTGGCTTTACATCATGGGTTCTGATTATCCGCGCCCCACGCTCAACAGCCAACACAGCTGCAGCCAGACTGCCAAACATACGGTTATTTACCGGCTCATCCAACAACGCACCTATCATCGATTTTCGTGAGAGACCCACCAGTAGAGGCAAATCCAGCTCAGTTATCTCCTGCAAATCCCGCAACAGCGCTAAATTATGATCCAGGGTTTTACCAAATCCAAACCCAGGATCCACTAACAAATGGTCACGGGGAATTCCTGCCAATATACAGCAATCAACACGCCGCGCTAAAAAGCTTTTTACCTCGGATACAACATCACCATAGCAGGGATTTTTCTGCATTGTGCGTGGCTCGCCCTGCATATGCATCAGACATACTGGTACATTCAGATCAGCTACGGCTTCCACTGCTCCCGGAGTTTGTAATGCCAATACATCATTTATCAGCCCTGCACCCGCAGCAACGGCGGCTCTCATAACATTTGGCTTGCTGGTATCTATGGAGATAGGCACTGAAAGATTATGGGAAATACCTTCAATAATGGGCAACACACGATCCAGCTCTTCTGTTTCTGAGACTGCTGGAGCGCCAGGGCGGGTTGACTCACCTCCAACATCAATGATGGCTGCACCCTCTTCCACCATTCGCTGTGCCTGCTCCATCGCTGAATCGAATGATAAAAAATCACCTCCGTCCGAAAAGGAATCGGGGGTGATATTAAGGATACCCATTACCCTGGGCCGGGAGAGATCGAGCAGCTTGCCTGCACACTCAACAATAGGCACCGCACCCATCGCTATAACTCCTATTCTCGGACAGGCTCCTAGTGCTGGCTGGCTGGGCCGCCAATGGTATCCTCACCTTTCTCTTTTTTAGGCTCATCCTCTACAACTGCTGTTCCTGTACCGCCTGATTTTGGCTCTGATTCATCCCAGTCAGCCGGCGGACGCGGGGGTTTTCCATTCATGATGTCATCAATCTGATCCGCATCTATAGTTTCATATTTAATCAAGGCATCAGCCATCATGTGAAGCTTTTTAATATGCTCAGTGAGTATCTTGTGTGAGCGCTGATAGTTACGATCGATAAACAGCCGTATCTCACCATCAATGATGTGGGCTGTATCATCAGATACATTTTTATGCTGTGTCACCGAGCGACCGAGGAATACCTCCTCTTCATCTTCGCTATACATGAGTGGCCCCAACTTTTCAGAAAGGCCCCATTTGGTCACCATATTTCGGGCAATCTCTGTGGCGCGCTTAATGTCATTGGATGCACCCGTTGTCACGCTCTCAGGGCCAAAGATCAGCTCTTCAGCAATACGCCCGCCAAACAGGCTGGAGATCTGGCTCTCCAATAGCTCCTTGCTCATGCTGTAGCGGTCTTCTTCAGGCAGGAACATGGTGACACCCAATGCTCGACCACGAGGAATAATACTCACCTTGTAGACAGGATCATGCCGTGGCACCAAACGCCCGACAATCGCATGTCCGGCTTCATGATAAGCCGTCAGCTTCTTTTCATCATCACTCATTACCATAGAGCGCCGTTCCGCGCCCATCATGATTTTATCTTTGGCTTTTTCCAGATCCTCCATATCCACTTCACGCTTATCGGCGCGAGCTGCAAAAAGCGCGGCTTCATTGACCAGGTTGGCAAGATCTGCCCCGGAGAACCCAGGGGTACCTCGGGCAATCAGCGATGCCTTGGCATTTTCAGACATGGGCACCTTACGCATGTGAACCTTTAAAATCTGCTCACGGCCACGAATATCCGGCAGCGGCACCACAACCTGGCGGTCAAAACGCCCTGGGCGTAGCAGTGCGGGGTCCAGCACATCAGGGCGGTTAGTGGCAGCAATGACGATGACACCCTCATTGCCCTCAAAACCATCCATCTCCACCAGCAGTTGGTTCAGGGTCTGCTCCCGCTCATCATGCCCCCCACCAAGACCTGCGCCACGGTGTCGGCCAACTGCATCGATTTCGTCGATAAAGATAATACAGGGGGCATGCTTCTTGGCCTGCTCAAACATATCACGCACACGGGAAGCGCCCACACCCACAAACATCTCCACAAAATCCGAGCCAGAGATAGTAAAAAATGGCACCTTGGCTTCACCTGCAATGGCTTTGGCCAGCAGGGTTTTACCCGTACCTGGTGAACCCACCATCAGTACACCACGCGGAATCTTGCCGCCCAGCTTTTGGAATTTCGAGGGATCCTGAAGAAAATCAACCATTTCAGAGACCTCTTCTTTGGCCTCTTCAACACCGGCGACATCATTGAATGTCACCTTTATCTGATCTTCACTCAGTAAACGGGCCCGGCTTTTACCAAAGGACATCGCCCCCCGGCCACCACCGCCACCCTGCATCTGGCGCATGAAGAAGATCCACAACCCGATGAGGATAAAGAGAGGGAACCAGTTGATCAGAATAGACATCAGGAGCGAAGGTGGCTCCGGCGGCTTGGCAATGATTTTTACATCACTGTTTAGCAGGTCACCTATAAGCCCATTATCTTCAGGACTATAGGTTGAAAATGCTGCCCCACTGGTATCAACGCCTTCAATCTGTCGGCCATTGATGACGACTTCACTAATGGTGCCGCGCTTTACCTCTTCAATAAACTGAGAGTAAGGCATTGGAAGTGCAGCCGTTTTCTCTGTCGTAAAATTATTGAATACGGACATTAGGACGATTGCGATAACCACCCACAGAACTAGATTTTTTACCATATCATTCAAAACGATACCCTCGTTTTACCGAACTAAATAAGTACACTAGCTCTGGCAATTAACTCAATTTTTTCGCTAAATACTAGCTAACATTACTATACATTAATGCCCTGTGCGACCAAATAGACCTCTCTGCTTTTAGGCCTAGAGGCACTTGGCTTCCTGGTCACAACCCTTTTAAAGCTGCTACGCAGCTCCCGAATATAACCATCAAAACCCTCTCCCTGAAACACCTTTACCACAAACCCACCACCAGGCCTCAGTGTCCGTTTTGCAAAATCCAGTGCTAATTCACACAGATACATGGCCCGTGGCTGATCCACCACTGCCATACCACTTACATTGGGGGCCATATCAGAAATCACAAGGTCAACCGGCCGACCGCCAAGCGCCTCTGTCAGTCTCTGCAGTGGCTCATCTTCACGGAAATCCCCCTGTATGAACTCAATATCCATCAGGGGTTCCATCTCAAGAATATCCAGCGCAATAACATGACCTTTAGCACCGACCAGTCGTTTGGCAATCTGGCTCCAACCACCGGGGGCGGCGCCAAGGTCAACCACCGTTTGCCCAGGTTTCAGGAGATTATCTCGCTCCTGGATCTCTAATAGTTTGAAGGCAGCACGTGAACGATACCCCTCTTGCTGGGCTTTTTTTACATACGCATCCTTAAAATGGCGATCCAGCCACTGACGGCTGCTTTTACTGCGTTTACTCACTCGTACCGTACTTCTAGAACCTCTAGATCTCTGACACCACCAGGCGCCTGAAATGAGGCAATATCACCTTCAGATTTCCCAATGAGAGAACGTGCAATCGGCGAAGTGACAGAGATGCGGCCAGCCTTGATATCAGCCTCATCCTCTCCAACAATCTGATAGGTAAACTCCTCACCCGTATTCTCATCTGCAACATCAACCGTTGCGCCAAACACCACTTTGCCACCCGCATTCAGTGTTGTGACATCAATGATCTGTGCATGGGAGAGTTTACCTTCAATGTCCTTTATTCGCCCTTCAATAAAGCCCTGTTCCTCTCTGGCGGCATGATACTCGGCATTCTCTTTCAGATCGCCATGGGCACGTGCCTCCGCAATGGCCTGAATAACCTTAGGGCGGGCAACTGACTTTAGCTCTGCAAGTTCATTACGCAGCGCCTCTGCACCACGAACAGTGAGCGGTACCTTACTCATTCTACTCTATCCTCAATAGCGTCCTGTTCTGGCAAAGCAAAACATCAAGACAGTAATATTAATGTAAATCCTGTAGACGATTGACGTCTGCAGATTCCAGTTCTTTCAGCGCCAGACAGCTCGCTTCTGCACCCGCAATGGTAGTGGTGTAGCTGACCTTATGCTGTAAAGCCGCTCCTCTAATTGAGGCAGAGTCTTCCAGCGCCTTTTTACCTTCAGTGGTGTTGATGATCAAGTCAAACTGATCATTTTTGATCATATCCACAACATGTGGACGCCCCTCTCCAACCTTATTGACCAATGCACAATCAATACCAGCAGCCCGTACCACCTTAGTGGTTCCATAGGTAGCAACCAGATCAAAGCCCTGTTCTTTCAGCAACTTGGCCACCTTCACAATGCGTTCTTTATCGGCATCACGCACGCTCAGCAGTGCTCGCCCTGATTGCGGCAGTGTATCACCTGCAGCTTCCAGGGATTTGGCAAATGCCTCACCAAAGGTTCGACCTACCCCCATAACCTCACCCGTGGACTTCATCTCTGGACTCAGCACACTATCGACACCGGGGAATTTAATAAAGGGAAAAACAGCCTCTTTAACGAAATAGTATTCAGGGACAATCTCTTTGGTGACCCCCTGCTCCTCCAGACTGCGGCCCGCCATGCAGCGAGCCGCTACCTTTGCCAGCGGCACTCCTGTCGCTTTTGAGACAAAGGGGACGGTGCGTGATGCACGGGGATTGACTTCCAGGATGTAGATATCATCACCTTTAATCGCAAACTGGGTATTCATCAAGCCAACCACTTTCAGTTCCAGTGCCATTTGGCGCATCTGTTCCCGCATGCGATCCTGCAGATCATCGGAGAGCGTATAGGGCGGTAAAGAGCAGGCCGAATCGCCTGAATGAACGCCCGCCTGTTCGATATGCTCCATAATGCCGCCAATCAGCACCTGCTCACCATCACAGATGGCATCGACATCAACCTCGATGGCATCATCCAGAAAGCGATCAAGCAGTACTGGGGAGTCGTTCGATACACTAACAGCTTCACGCATGTAACGACGCAGATCCTTTTCGTCAAAGACAATCTCCATCGCACGCCCGCCCAGCACGTAGGAGGGTCTGACCACGAGTGGATAGCCAATCTCCTGCGCCAGCAGCACCGCCTCTTCTGGTTCACGCGCAGTGCGATTGGGGGGTTGCAGCAGACCCAGTTTCTGGATCATCTGCTGGAAGCGCTCACGGTCTTCCGCCAGATCAATGGAGTCAGGCGTAGTGCCAATAATAGGGGCACCCGCTGCCTCCAGATCCTGCGCCAGTTTGAGCGGGGTCTGCCCGCCATACTGCACAATGACCCCAACGGGCTGCTCAATATGGATAATCTCCAGCACATCCTCCAGCGTCAAAGGCTCAAAAAAGAGCCGGTCAGAGGTGTCATAATCGGTGGATACCGTCTCAGGATTGCAGTTGACCATGATGGTTTCATAGCCATCTTCCCGCATCGCAAAGGCGGCATGTACGCAGCAATAGTCAAACTCAATCCCCTGCCCAATACGGTTAGGACCACCACCCAATACCATAATCTTTTTACGCTCAGTTGGTGCAGCCTCACACTCCTCTTCATAAGTGGAATACATATAGGCTGTGGTTGCCGCAAACTCAGCCGCGCAGGAGTCAACACGCTTGAATACCGGGCGAACGCCCAAAGCATATCGCCTATTACGTACTTCACTCTCTTGCACACCAACCAGTACGGACAACCGTTTATCAGAAAAACCTTTCTGTTTCGGGTAGAAGAGTCGCGCTCTGTTCAGCGCTTCCAAGCCCTCTGTTTTAATCTCTGCCTCAATCTTTACCAGCTCTTCGATCTGAACCAAAAACCAGGGGTCTACATGGCTGTGAGCAAAGATCTTTTCCAGATACATACCGGCACGGAAGGCATCAGCAATAAACCAGAGCCGCTCAGGCCCAGGCTGGCGAATCTCATCCCGGATAATCTCCAGGGCATCATCTAACGCCAGATCCACTATCTCACAAAGCCCATGTTTGCCGGTTTCCAGCCCGCGTAGCGCCTTCTGCATCGACTCTTGGAAGGTTCGGCCAATGGCCATCACTTCACCCACAGATTTCATCTGGGTCGTGAGGCGATCATCCGCCTTGGGGAACTTCTCAAAGGCAAAGCGAGGGATCTTGGTGACGACATAGTCTATCGTCGGCTCAAAAGATGCGGGTGTCGCGCCACCTGTGATCTCATTGCGCAGTTCATCCAGCGTAAAGCCCACGGCCAGCTTGGCAGCAACCTTGGCAATGGGAAAACCTGTGGCCTTCGAGGCCAGTGCTGAGGAGCGCGACACCCGAGGGTTCATCTCAATAATGACCATGCGGCCATCCTTGGGGTTGACCCCAAACTGCACGTTGGAACCCCCCGTATCCACACCAATCTCACGTAATACCTGTAACGAGGCATTACGCATAATCTGATACTCTTTGTCGGTTAGGGTCTGGGCCGGAGCAACCGTTATAGAGTCACCTGTGTGCACACCCATTGCATCAAAATTCTCGATAGAGCAGATGATGATGCAGTTATCCTTATGGTCACGCACCACCTCCATCTCATACTCTTTCCACCCCAGCACCGACTCTTCAATCAGCAGCTCAGTGGTGGGCGAGAGATCCAGCCCGCGGGTACAGATCTCATCAAACTCATCCTTATTGTAAGCAATACCGCCACCACTTCCACCCATGGTAAACGAGGGGCGAATAATGGCAGGAAACCCAATACCCGCCTGTACCTGCCGGGCCTCTTAAATACTGTGAGCAATGGCTGAACGTGGCATTGCCAAGCCAATCTTTGTCATTGCCTGACGAAACAGATCACGATCCTCAGCCTTATCAATAGCCTCACGTGAAGCGCCAATCATCTCCACACCAAACTCTTCCAGCACGCCATGACGCCCTAGATCCAGCGCACAATTGAGTGCCGTCTGGCCACCCATGGTGGGCAATAGCGCATCCGGGCGCTCTTTTTCAATAATGCGCGCTACCGTCTGCCAGGTGATGGGTTCAATATAGGTCGCATCCGCCATCTCCGGGTCGGTCATGATGGTGGCTGGGTTGGAGTTGACCAGAATGACCCGGTAGCCCTCCTCCCTCAGCGCCTTACAGGCCTGAGCGCCGGAATAGTCAAACTCACAAGCCTGGCCGATAACGATAGGGCCTGCGCCGATAATCTAGATACTTTGGATGTCTGTACGTTTTGGCATTTATATAGTGTCTAGTCGCTGGTTACCCGGGAGCCTACCCAGGAAGAGAGGGGTTAACTTCATCCCCAAGCGAAATCAATCCGCTGAGCGATGCTGCTCTATCAATTCAATAAAATGATCAAAAACCGGCGCCACATCATGTGGGCCAGGACTCGCCTCTGGATGTCCCTGAAAACCAAAAGCGGGGCAATCAATACGGTGTATCCCCTGCAGTGAGTCATCAAACAGGGAGCGATGTGTGGCTTTAAGGGTAGCTGGCAAGCTCTCTTCATCAACAGCAAAGCCATGATTCTGACTGCTGATCATGACGGTACGCGTTTCAAGATCCTGCACTGGGTGGTTTGCCCCATGATGACCAAACTTCATCTTGACTGTTTTTGCCCCACTGGCTAGCCCCAATAGCTGATGGCCAAGGCAGATGCCAAAGGTCGGTACACCACTCTCCACGATCTCCTTGATTGCAGCGATGGCATAGTCACAAGGCTCTGGATCACCGGGGCCATTGGAGAGGAAAACACCATCAGGCTTCAGCGCCAGCACCTCACTTGCAGGCGTCTGGGCTGGAACAACGGTCAGGCGACAGCCTCGATCAACCAACATGCGCAGGATATTACGCTTCGCACCAAAGTCATAGGCGACTACATGGTGCGGAAGCTCCTGAGCATCTGCTGGCAGACCCTCTTCCAGAGACCAGGAACCCTGGCGCCATGGGTAAGATGAATCAACCGTCACCTCTTTAGCCAGATCCATACCTTTAAGACCCGAAAAAGCTTTGGCAGCCGCCAAAGCAACCGCCTCATCAATCTCATCACCCGCCAGGATACAACCGCTTTGCGCCCCTTTCTCACGCAGAATACGCGTCAGGCGGCGGGTATCAATGCCGGCAATCGCTACCACACCACGCTTTTGCAGATACTCATCCAGTGGCAGCTGGTTACGCCAGCTGCTTGCAAGCAGTGGCAGGTCACGAATAACCAGCCCGGCAGCATCAATGCGTGGAGACTCTTCATCTTCATCATTGGTACCGGTATTTCCGATATGGGGATAGGTGAGGGTAACAATCTGACGGCAGTAGGAAGGATCAGTCAGGATCTCCTGATAACCGGTGATAGCGGTATTGAATACCACCTCTCCCACCGTCTGACCATCAACACCGATGGACTCACCCCGAAAAAGGGTGCCATCCTCAAGGACCAAAAGCGCAGGTTTTCTCAAGAAACACTCCGGAGCAGGCATAAAAAACGGGATGAGTTCAGTGAACCCGCCCCGCTTGCAGAATCAATTAGGATGCAACTGGACAGAGTCCGTCGCGAAGCTGCCGAATTCTACTTGATTGGGGTTGTTCATGTCCAATGCCTATAGCAAATGACCCATAAAAAACCCTCCTTCACAAAAAGCAAAGGAGGGTTGGTTTATTGCGTCAAAGCCAGTCTACTTGGCCATTTTTCTCAATAATTTGATTGTCCCTGGATTGAGCTGACCATTCTCTGGCAGCCCATAATCTTTCTGAAAAGCAGAAATTGCCGCACGCGTCATCTTTCCGGCTAGCCCATCAGGCGTACCGGAGTTATACCCCAGCGAATTTAACAAGGCCTGCATCTCCTTGGTAACAGCTCGCCCTGGATCACTACTCGTTACTTTGCTAGCAGCACGATCTGAACCACTAGCCGTTGCATTGCTCGGTGCATTGCCGCCATAGTGATAAAATTTCTGTGGCGTTCTCTGCACAATAAACTCAACCGCTTTATTGATCACCTGCCTGAGCGCCTTCTCTTTAGGTGTGTTTTTCCATCCACCCAATGCACCCCCTAAAGCCCCACCACCGAAGAATCCTCCTATCGCCCCCCCCAGATTCACATCAGTAGACTCACCCTCAACGCTGGTTGCCGCAAGGATACGTGATGTCCGGGCATCAATAATCCTCAAATCAATGGCCATATGTGCTTTTTTGATACCACCTGTAACTGCACCAATCAGGGCACCAGCCCCACCAAAAGCACCACCACCAACACTGCCCTGAGTTCCTGATGCGGCACCATCAAATTCGGTTACGGCTGCAACCACAAGAAGTTCAGCACCTTCGATCTCTCCAATTGCAGCTTCTGTCCCTTTCTTGATTCTGCCTGAAGCACCCAAATCCTGTTCTGAAAGAACATTACCCAGTGTTTGCCTCTCTAAAACAATAAAACGATTGGAATTGAATAGCGCCGTCACCAGCTGATCAGCCATGCCAGTTCCAATCTGGGGGTTCCACCACCCCCCCATATTGCCTGCTTTATTTTTAAACTGGGCGACTGCAATTCTGGCTTTTGGTCCGTTATAGTCTGCCGCACGCGCCTCACCCATCGACGCCCCCCCTTGCCCAGCTGTCACTGTTGTCTTTGTACCCGTGGTCACACAACCATAAAGAGACAGCATCATGGTCGCAGCGACAATAAATGGCATTTTTATTTTCATAAATGGATCTCCAAGATTCCTTTTGACTTTTTGAATACCCCCCCCACTGCCAGCGGATGGAGTATCAAGATGAATTACCCAAAATCAAAAATTTTATCACAGTGCTTTTCAATCACTGCAAGCAGCGAGGAATAACACCCCAAGAGCTTCAAAGATCAAGCAAAAACCCATCATCCTGGTGAGAAACAAGAAGTTTCTTCTCTGTTGAGGCATCCAGCATGGTGTCAGCTACACTTACACGTTCTAACATGGTTTAATGTTCTTTTCTATACTGCCGCTGTAATAAGGTATGAAGAAGAAGGACTCCTCCAAAAAAAACAGTAATACATTGCCAGGCTTGGAACTGGCAATCGAGATGACTGCCCAGAGAGATCACATGTCTCTGACGGAGCTATTCCTGGGACAGCTCCATATGGTTCCGACCATGATTGCGGCAAGGGTCTTTGAGGTGCACTGTGCAGATGGCCGCAAGGACTATACCGGCATCCCCATGGACAAGCTAATTGTCCGCGAACTCATGAACGACATGGAGAAACCCAGGCCATTCTCCGATTTTGCAGGTTTGAACAACTGCATCCAGGGTTCCTTCTCCAGCCATGGCGCCCTGAAGCCATACCAGCAGATCATGCTACCCATTCCCGGTGCTAACGGCCAGATGCGCGTGCTGCTACTTGAGGCAGAGCTGATTGACCCGGATTATTGGAGGATCATCAATGGCCTGCTTGCCGTCTACAGCAACCTGCTGCTGACGCTTGATGAGAAGGAGAGGGATAAACTAACCGGGCTGCTCAACCGCCAAACCTTCGACGACAAACTGACCAAAATCATCTCATACTACCGCAGCCAGGCTCATCGGGAGGGGCGAGGCAAGGGTTCATCCTGGCTGGCTGTCCTCGATATCGACTATTTTAAGAAGATCAATGATGAGTACGGCCACCTCATTTGCGATGAGGTTCTGCTGGTTTTCGCCCGACTAATGGAGAAAAACTTCCGCAGCACTGACCTGCTATTCCGCTATGGAGGAGAGGAGTTTGTCGTCATCCTCAACTGCTGCACCAAGGAGGGGGTGGTCAATGCCCTGGAACGGTTCCGACATGTCATAGAGGGGAACAGTTTCCCCCAAATAGACCAGTTAACTGTCTCTGCAGGCTATGTCTGCCTGCAGGATTGCATGCTCCCCAGCACCCTCATCGAGCAAGCAGACCAAGCGCTTTACTACGCCAAAGATCATGGGCGCAATCAGGTTGTCTCTTATGAGACCATGCGCAAACAGGTGGATGCACCCATAGCAGTAGAAGACGGAGACATTGAACTCTTTTAGACAACTACAGGAGAAAAGGCACAACGATCCATGAAATGCTATATTCCAACCGTAAATGAACAGCCCTCCCCCTCAAGACTACGTTGCGCTCAGCCATCAAATCAAACAGTGGGCAACAGCATTAGGCTTTCAAGAGACCCTCATCACCCATACACATCTTGGATCAGCGGAACAGCAGCTGGCAACGTGGCTGGATCAGGGATTTCACGGCAAAATGGAGTACATGGCCGAACATGGCCAGATACGAAGCCGACCACAGGAACTTATCCCTGGCACCCTGCGTATTATCTCCGTCCGTATGAATTATCTGGCGGATATTGACAGCGACCCACAGCACACACTCGACAGCCCTGACAGCGCTTATATCTCACGTTATGCCTTGGGGCGCGATTACCACAAACTTATCCGCTCCCGGCTTGCAAAATTGGCAACCAGGATCAGAGATGAGATTGGCGATTTTGATTCAAGGGCATTTGTCGACACAGCACCGGTGATGGAGAAAGCCATAGCAGCACAGGCGGGGCACGGCTGGATTGGCAAACACTGCATTGTGGTTAATCGTAAAGCCGGGTCACTCTTCTTCTTTGGCGAACTGTTCACCAATCTCCCTCTTCCTGTTGATGCCAAAGCCGACAACCACTGCGGCAGTTGCCGTCGCTGCATGGATATCTGCCCCACACAGGCCATCATCGCACCCTACCAGCTGGACGCACGGCGCTGCATCTCTTACCTGACCAACACCCTGCGGGATTCCATACCCGTTGAGCTACGCCCATTGATTGGAAATCGCATCTTTGGCTGTGATGATTGCCAGCTGGCTTGCCCCTGGAACCAATACGCTGCCAAAAGCAGCGAACCGGATTTCATGCCCCGACAGGGGCTTGATAATGCCCGATTGGTCGATCTGTTCGCCTGGACAGAAGATGAATTTCTAAATCGCATGGCAGGTTCGGCCATCCGCCGCATTGGGCATAGCTGCTGGCTCAGGAATATTGCCGTCGCACTAGGCAATGCGCCAACCTCCAATGAGGTTGTTGCTGCACTACAATCCAGGGCAGATCACGAATCGGCATTGGTACGCGAACATGTCGCCTGGGGGCTGGCCCAGCATCTAAAGTGACAACTTAATCCGGCAGCCGCAAAAAATTTTTGCGGTAGTAAATAAGCTCATCAATAGAGTCTTTAATATCATCCAGTGCAAGATGTTTGGACTCTTTTTTAAATCCCTTCGCCATATCCGGCGACCAGCGATTGGCCAACTCTTTAAGGGTGCTGACATCCAGATTGCGGTAGTGGAACCACGCTTCCAGTTTAGGCATACAACGTGCCATAAAACGCCGATCCTGACAGATGCTATTGCCACAGATGGGTGATTTACCCGCAGGCACATGCTCTTTCAGAAAGGTCAGCGTTTCAGCCTCTGCCGCTGCTTCATCATATTGACTGGCACGCACCCGCTCGATCAACCCTGAGCGGCCATGCTGCCGCCGGTTCCATTCATCCATACCATCCAACACACTGTCTGGCTGGTGGATGGCAATCATCGGCCCTTCTGCCAGGATATTAAGATTAGCATCAGTGACAATCGTTGCAATCTCAATAATCAGATCATTCTGGGTATCCAGGCCTGTCATCTCCAGATCAAGCCAGATCAGGTTTTTTGGATCCTGTGCCATCCATTACTCCTCAGTTAAAAAAGTACTCCAGTATGTTAGCAGAGTCACACCCCATCCCATATTTTTTACCCGAAATCCAAGATCCACGATTGATTGCAGCTCTGGGGCTGAAGTGAAGCTGTGTACTGTTTTAAACCTAACCTGTATCCTTCAGCCATGCATATTTTCACTCAACTTTTTCTATTGGCGCTTGGCCTTGGGCTTCTGATTCAGGTCTGGCTGCTCTGGCGACACAAACAGCATGTCTCGGCACATCAACATCAGGTGCCCCCCGCCTTTGCAGACGCTATTTCATTGGATGAGCATCAAAAGGCGGCTTGCTACACGCTGGCACGGGTTAAAGCTGCCGGGGTTGAGCTGATATTAGGCACTCTGCTGCTGCTATTTTGGACACTGGGGGGCGGACTGAACTGGCTGCACCAAGCCTGGAGTGGCACCACGCTCAGCCCCCTGGCAACAGGCACAGCCTTCATCCTCTCCTTATTTTTCATTATGGGGCTATTGGATCTCCCCGTTAGCGCCTGGCGAACATTCATTCTTGAGGCGCGTTTTGGTTTCAATCGCACCACGCCCCGGCGTTTCACCATCGACCTGCTCACTCAAACCGGCCTGATGCTCCTCATCGGCACCCCACTGATCTGGGTATTGCTTTGGATTATGGGTAGCGTTGGATCGCTCTGGTGGCTTGCCGCATGGGCCGTCTGGATCGCTTTCACTCTTATCATGAGCTGGGCCTACCCCACCTTTATTGCACCACTCTTTAATAAATTTGAACCCCTTGCAGATACCGAGCTTCAAGAGCGCATTCAGCAGTTGCTCACCCGCTGCTGCTTCTCCAGCAATGGCATCTTTGTCATGGATGGTTCTCAGCGCTCAAGTCATGGCAATGCCTATTTCACTGGATTGGGCAAAAGCAAACGCATTGTCTTTTTTGACACCCTGCTTGAGAGCCTTTCAGCTGATGAGATGGAGGCCGTACTGGCACACGAACTGGGGCATTTCAAGCGCAAGCATGTCTTGAAACGGATGCTGACAATGTCACTGACCTCGCTGATCGGGCTGGCGCTACTCGGATGGCTGGCTCAACAAGATTGGTTTTACAGTGCCCTGGGCATACAGCAGCCCTCTGATGCCGCTGCCCTGCTCCTCTTCCTGATGGTCATCCCTGTGTTCACTCAATTTCTACAGCCTCTCTCCAGCTGGCTGATGCGCAAACAGGAGTTTGAAGCCGACGATTACGCCATTGAGCAGGTCAGCCCCAACGCCATGATTCAGGCCCTGGTCAAACTCTATCGGGAGAATGCCAACACCCTCACACCTGATCCACTCTACTCGGCCTATCATGACAGCCATCCACCTGCACCCATTCGAGTAAGCCACATTGCAGCCAGCATGGGAACCTCTTAATGGCAAAGAAGCGGCTAACCCAACGCCAGCAGGAACGCATTCAGAGCATTCAGGAGAAGCGCCGTAAACGCCTGACTGAAAAAGCCGAACACAAGCTGGAACATGCAGAGGGGCAACCACAAAAAGGCACTGTAATTACCCGCCACGGCCAAAACCTGGTTGTCGCCGATGAGGCAGGCACCTTGCATCACTGCCTGTGGCGACGGAATATCGGCCATATCGTCTGCGGTGACCATGTAGTCTGGCAATCTACAGGCCCTGCAAATGGTGTCGTCACGGCACTACTTGAACGGCAATCCGTACTGGCTCGACCCGATTACAGCGGCAGAGAGAAGCCTCTGGCTGCCAACATCACCAAACTGGTAATCGTACTGGCTCCCGAGCCTGAACCCAGTGAATACCTGCTGGATCAATATCTGGTCACTGCTGAAACCATTGGTGTGGAAGCGGTTATTGCCTTCAACAAGATCGATCTATTGGATCAAGCCACAGCACAAATACTAAACCAACGTTTTGGCCATTATGAGAGGATCGGCTACCCATTTATCCAGATCAGCGCCAAATTCGAGCATGGACTTGACCCGCTGATCCAACACCTCATTGGTGAAACCTGCATTTTGGTTGGGCAATCCGGTGTTGGAAAATCATCCCTGATCAACGCCCTGCTTCCCGATCAGGACATTCAGGTTGGACGACTCTCCCAGGCAACGGGACTTGGGCGGCATACCACATCGGCTACAACCTACTACTCTCTCCCTGATGGAGGCCACCTGATTGATTCACCCGGTGTGCGCAGCTTTCGATTGGTCGAGCTGAGCAGATCACAATTGGAAAAGGGGTTTAAAGAATTTACCCCTTTTCTTGGCCACTGCCGGTTTAGCGATTGCCGTCATTTAGAGGAGCCAGAGTGCGCTTTGCGGCAGGCTGTTGAGGAGGGGGAGATAGATCCGCGCCGACTGGAAAATTTCCTGCATCTGGCGCAACAACAGGAAAAGCGTTAAAGATATCAGGTACAGGCCCTGTTCTTGCCTTCCCGTTTGGCTTGGTAGAGCCTGTCATCTGCATATTTAATGAGTTCCATAACGGTATTGCCATTTTCTGGATAACTGGCCACACCCGCACTGATGGTAATGCGGCGATGAGGAAACTCATACTCTGCCACCGCAGCAATCAATCTCTCCACAAAGGGGGTTACCTGGTCTTTACCAAGCTCAGGCACCAATATCGAAAACTCTTCACCGCCAAATCGGCTCACGGTATCCGAAACCCTGGCGGCCTTCATCAGCAGCCTGGATACCGCTTTTAACACCTTATTCCCTTCAAGGTGCCAAAAATCATCGTTATAGGCCTTAAAGTTATCAATATCAATCATGATCAGCGAATAGCAACTGTTATGCCGCCGCGCCCGTTGATCCTCTTTCTCGATCTGCTCCATTAGACTGCGATGATTCAGCAACCCTGTCAGGCCATCATGCTGACTCTGATGCCATAATTTTTCGATAGACTTAACCCGCGCCACCGTTAGCGCAGCATAGATGGTCAGTAGTGAAAAAAGTGAAATATCTTCTGTTCTAATCTCTTTTATTTTGAAATCATTAAGGTAAAGAATGCCCACCACATTTCGCTGAATAATCAATGGCGCTGCCAACACCGATTTAACCCATTCAGCAAGCAGCAAGGGATTGGGATCTGGTGAATCAGCAATATCAGCAAAAAAGAGCGGGGTTGTCTGATTTAACAACATATTGGTCAGCCCGCCCTGCCTGATTTTCCACCTGCCATCCATATTGAATTTTTCACTGAACCCCTTGGCTGCTACCAGCATCATCTCCTCACCCGTATCATCACAGATCGCAAGGGAACCTGCCGGCATATTCAGGAGTTTTGATGCATATTCAACAACGGCATACGACGCATCCGCCATGCTGTCAATATTCTCGATAATTTCACCCAGATGACAGAGACTTTCATGCTCTTTTAATGTTCTGTCACGCTCCGCCAGCCTTCTTCGGCGCTCTTCTGTAATCTGCCACATCAACATTGCAGAAAGACCACCCATCAACTCTGTATTAGCTGGCAATAGAGTGCGCAGTTCTGCGGCCATCTCTTCCGAGCCAGTAACATTGATAACAACATCAACATCATCAGGTTCCAGGATGGGGAGTTGGGTATAGAAAGGGATATTTAATCTGACAGCGCTTTTGACCCCAAATGCCTCCGGGTCACTGTCCGCTACAAATATAATATCGATGTGTGGATTTTCTTTAAGAATATGCAGTACCGCAGTACCACCTCTGCCACAACCCACAATACCAATTTTCAGGCTTGGCTTTGCCATATCCTGCCCATTAGGCACATAGGCATTCATAAACCCTAAGGCGACTGCACGATCAATGGCATGCCCCCGGGTACGAACATTTAATTTTTGTCGAATATCCTTGAGATGGGTGGCCAGTTTTTGCCTGGTTAGACCAAGGGAGCAACATACCTCAGCATCCGGCTTTCCTTTTTGCAGCCTTTTTAGGATCGACAGCTCAACAGGCGACAGAAGCACACCATCAACGGGTGCTATTATAAGATTCTCAGTGTCAGTCATTTACAGATATCTCACCCAGCATCTCCTTTTCTTCCTTAAAGTGAGTTTGTATGAAAAAACAGCAACAAAATTAGCGCTCAATCTTATTTGGAATGGTGCATCTTTATCGCCTGCCCCTCATATACTATAGGCTATTTTCTGATTTCAGCCATACTCATGACACATTGATTCCAGGCCTGGAAAAACTAACTACTGGACACAAGGCTCTGATTATAAAAAGCAAGAACCTTACGGACATAACGCTGGGTTTCAGGATAGGGGGGAATCCTGTTTCCATATTTCTTTACTGCATTCTCACCCGCATTATAGGCAGCAAGAGCCAAACGCAGATCAGATTTAAACACTTTAAGCAGATCACGCAGATAGCTGGCTCCAGCCTTTAGATTTTGCTCTGGATCCCAGCGACCCCGCTCACTCACACCATAGCGCTGGGCCGTCCCCGGCATTAACTGCATCAACCCTACTGCCCCGGATCGTGATATGGCGCGAGGATCGTAGGAGGATTCGGCCCGCACAACGGCGTGCAGTAATTCAGGCCGCAGATTCAAATTCCGGGCAGCAGCCGTGATCATTGTGCTATAAAGCTTTCGATTCTGTGCCGAATTTTCTGCATCGAATGAGGCCACGGATCTCGGCCTACCTGTAACACTCTTCAGTTTATAGTTGCCTTTTAATGGATGATCAGTGAAATAGGTATGCCCTCTTGCATCGACATATTGGTAAATTTCCGCATTTGCAGCCTGCATCAACGACATTAATATCCCACCTCCAATCAAAAGGTAGCGTATCTTTGTTGTTGGTTTTTTTTGCACAGTCATTAATCTTCCAGTCAGGCTATTGTTCTATACGAGTATAGATCGACTGGCCGCCATGTAAACTTAAGCCTGTTCTCAAAAACAATATGTCTTAGCGCCCACAACACTTTTTATATTTCTTGCCGCTTCCACAGGGGCATTGCTCATTACGGCCCACCTTGGGGGTTTCGTGTTGCCGAGTGGATGGCGGTACCAGTTTGCCATCCACATAGTACCAACGCCCATCCAGGCATTTGAATTCGCCCATTTCATGGTGGGTTTGGATCATCCCTTTCTCACGATAGGTCGCTATAAATTCAACCTTGCCTTCATCGCCCTGCTCATCAACCGACACAACCTCAAGCTTGATCCAGTCTGAATTATCAGCCCACCGCCTGGTTGCAGCAGGGTCGTGATCATCTCGGTGCTCCGGGTGCAGGCTATCTGTAAGATAGGCAACTTCACCATTGGCATAGGCGCTATAGCGGGAGCGCATCAAGGCTACTGCCGAATCTGCTGTTTTGGTTCCAGCATGCAGTGGGCCGCAGCAAGCATCGTACGCTTTACCAGAGCCGCAGGGACATGGATTCATATTTTTATCCTTTATAGATTTCAATCATTATTCAGGCGGGATTATAACCCAAGAGTTGACCACTTCTGCTACAACCCCAGCTCTTTCCAACGCTTCTCTATGCGTTTCAGTGATATGGGAGCAGGTGTCTTCAACTCCTGAGCAAAAAGGGAGACCCGCAACTCTTCAAAGCTCCAGCGAAGCTCATCAACCCTGGCATCCAGCCTGCCTGCTTTACGCAGTGCCTGATCCTTCTCCTGCCACTGGCTGTAGAGTGACTGCATCTCCCGCATATGCTGAAGATCACGTCCTGCCGCATACCCGATTTTTTCCAGTCGCATGATAATGGCTTTTAGATAACGGGGGAAATGCTGCAGATGCGGCCACGGGGTATATTGCAGAAACCCTCTAAACACCAGCCGGTCAAGCTGCTGTTTCATATCTGAAATCATGGGAATCAGGTTGATTGGCATACTGCCTGACAGTAGCTTTCGCGCTTGCTGGTACTCATCAAGTATGCGGCTGACAAGCTTGCAGGTCTCATTGGCCACGGCCACCAGTTGCCCCTTTTCCTCTGTGATACGTTGTGTAAACTGCACCTCAGTTCGAACAGCTGGGCGGCCCTCAATAAAGGTTCTATCCACAATCAGTGAGACCAACTCAGCTTCCAGATCCTTCGGCAGGTGACTCATCAGCCCCTCCGGCGCTGTTGCCACTTTGGCATATTGCAGGTGCATGGATCGCAGTTCAGGTAGATTTCGCTGCAGATAGCGGACCTCCTGCGCAAGCTTCAACATAATCAGCCCCCGCAGCCCTGCCTTCATGGCCTGATCTGCCTTGAGTTTGGAGTCCAGCACACGAATGGCCACTCTCTCTTTCAGGGCAACCAGGGCCGGATAACCCTGCATTTGAATCCCTGCCCGCTCAAGTGATACCGTCTCCGGCAGATCACCAAAATCCCAATCTTTCAGATCATCCTGCTCCAAACCTGAGACCGGCAGGGTTTTGAAACTTTTTTCCGCTGCATCACCGTGCTCTTTTTTCAGCTGATGCAGGTCTTGCCCTGTGGCAATAGAGCGCCCTTCATCATCCACCAGACGGTAACTCATCTGCAGGTGTGACGGTATCTCCTGTTGTTGCCATGCATCCTCCGGGACATGCACACCTGTCATACGCTTAAGCTCTTCTCCAAGAATCCGTGTCAGAGGCTTATCAGATGGCTGCATGGCTTTAAGGCAGGCATCAGCATAATCTGGAACCGGTACAAATGATTTGCGTAGCTGTTTGGGCAGGCCACGTAACAGGGCAACGATCTTCTCTCGCAGCAGACCCGGCACCAGCCATTCACAACGCGCTTCAGAGACCTGATTGATCACCGCCAGTGGAATCTTCAGCGTGACGCCATCTCTCTCTTCCCCCGGTTTGAAGTGGTACTCCAAAGGCAGCGGGATTCCTTCTATATTCAGCACATCAGGGTAGAGCTCATCAGTCACTTCCCCGGCATCACGACGCATCAGGCTCTCTTGCGTCATGTGCAGTAGCTTGGGTTGTGATGCAGAGTTCTCCCTCAGCCACTTCTCAAAGCCCGCTCCGCTATAGATACCCTGTGGGATACGTGCATCATAAAAGGCATAGATCACGTCATGATCTACCAGAATATCCTGCCGACGAGCTTTACTCTACAGGTGCCAGATATGATCTATCAACTCCCGATTATGGCGAAAGAAGGGGGCACGTGTGTGGAAATCACCCTCCACCAAGGCATTGCGAATGAAGATCTCCCGCGATTCATCAGGGCAGATGGGGCCAAAATTGACCTTGCGCCGTGGATTCAGGGTGATGCCATACAGTGTTGTCTTTTCATAGGCCGCAACCTGAGCCGCACGCTTTTCCCAGTGTGGCTCTGAGTAGTTGCGCCGAAGCAGATGCCCTGCCGCAGCTTCAATCCAGGCGGGCTGAATCTGTGCCACGGTGCGGGCATACTGCTTGGTGGTCTCCACGCGCTCTGCAGCCATAAGCCATTTGGGTGATGATTTGAACAGGCCTGATCCAGGGAAGAGCCAGAACCGGCTGCCACGTGTTCCCAGATACTCTTTATCCCTGTCCCGAAAACCCACATTGCTCAGCAGGCCGGTTAGCACTGCACGGTGGATTGCTTCATATGAGGCCTCGGTCTGATTATCACGAAACCCCATCTCATGCAGCTGTCCTCTCAATTGGTGCTGGACATCATGCCACTCCTGGATCCGTGTCCAGGATAGGAAGCGTTGCTTGCAAAGTTTGTGGAATTTACTCTTTGACAGGTGACGCCGCTGCTCTTCCAGGTAGTTCCAGAGGGAGAGAAATCCTAAAAAATCTGACTCTTCATTCTGAAACTCACGGTGCATCTCATCAGCGGCCTGTTGATGCTCCAGCGGGCGCTCCCGAGGATCCTGCACGCTGAGGGCAGCAGCAATTACCGATACCTCACGCAAGGCATTGCCCTGTGCAGCAGCCAGCAACATCCGACTGATCCTTGGGTCTACCGGCAGAGCCGCCAGCTGCTTGCCCAGTCGGGTAATGCGCCTGTCACCACCCACAGCGCCCAGCTCCTCCAATAGCCGATAGCCATCTCTGATCAATCGGGAATCAGGTGGTTCAATAAAGGGAAAATGCTCCACCTCACCAAAACCAAGCATCTTCATCTGCAGGATAACCGCAGCCAGGTTGGTACGCTGAATCTCAGGCTCTATAAATTCACGTCTGGCCTGAAAGTTCTCTTCATCATAGAGACGAATGCAGATCCCATCACTGATACGACCACAACGACCTTTGCGCTGATTGGCACTCGCCTGTGAAACGCGTTCAATGGGAAGTCGCTGCACCTTGCTGCGGTGACTGTACCGGCTGATACGTGCAAACCCCTGATCGATAACATAACGAATGCCGGGCACCGTCAGGGATGTCTCTGCCACATTTGTAGAGAGGATAATTCGTCGTCCCGCATGGGACTTGAAGATACGCGCCTGTTCAGCCGCACTGAGGCGGGCATAGAGCGGCAATATCTCAGTCTGAAGCATACGGTGTTTTCGCAGACTCTCGGCTGTTTCGCGGATCTCACGTTCACCGCTGAGAAAGACCAGGATATCCCCACGGTCAGCTGTCGACAACTCATCCACGGCATCTACAATGGCCTGCTGCATGGGGTCATCGCGCTCACTGCCCTCCTCTTCCAGTGGGCGATAGCGCACCTCAACCGGATAGGTACGCCCTGACACCTCAATCACCGGGGCATCATTGAAATGTCGTGAAAAGCTCTCTGGATCAATGGTGGCAGAGGTGATAATAATCTTTAGATCTGGCCGCTTTGGCAGCAACTGCTTGAGATAGCCCAGCAGAAAATCGATATTGAGACTGCGCTCATGGGCCTCATCGATGATCAGCGTGTCATATTCATTAAGATAACGATCCCGTTGAACCTCTGCCAGGAGGATGCCATCGGTCATCAGCTTGATATGCGTTTCCGGCCTGACATGGTCCTTAAAACGCACCTTATAGCCAACTGCGGTGCCCGGCTCTCGCTCCAGCTCACTGTAGATACGATTCATCAGGCTGCGGGCTGCAATACGTCGTGGCTGAGTATGGCCGATGCGACCTGTGATACCACGCCCCAGGGAGAGGCAGATCTTGGGTAGCTGGGTAGATTTGCCTGATCCTGTCTCACCACAGAGGACAATAACCTGATGTTTTTCTATTGCCGCAGCTATCTCATCCCGGCGGGCACTGATGGGCAGCTCTTCCTGAAATTTAGGTGTTGGACACTGCTCACGGCGGCGTTTTAATAACTGCTGTGAGGTATTGATATCATGCTTCAGCCGTTCCAGCCCCGACTCAAAGGGTTTACCCGCTTTCTGCTGCTGCTGAAGGTTACGCAAGCGCCTGCGCAGACCATGACAGTCAACCTGCATGCAGCATTCAATATCTTTATTTGAAGGGAACAACAAAAAACTCACAGGAACTCATCGGCGCAAGGTGGCCGTGATCAGACTAAAAGAGTTGCAGAGTAGTCGCGATAGGAATGCCGGTTACCCGGCACCCCTCGCACAGATCCCAGCGTGCACTACTAATGCACTGGGCTCCTGCATCAGGTTCTGGCGGCGAAGCGGTGCAAAGGATAGTCATGGAGTATACGAATCGGTGGGGTGAA
>JAJRZI010000150.1 GCA_024275295.1 Gammaproteobacteria bacterium
AATGAACGACACGGCATCTGACCCCCTAGAATCATTTCGGGAGGTCAACACAGCGGGCACACTCCATCTTGCCGAAGCGGCTGCGAGTGCTGGTGTTCGGCGCTTTATCTTCTTGAGCAGCATCAAGGTCAATGGTGAGTTCACTACCGATAAACCTTTTGATGAGTCAATGCCCGTGGCGCCACAAGACCCCTACGCCATATCTAAGTATGAGGCTGAACAGGGACTCCGTAAAATTGCAGAAGAGTCATCCATGGAAGTTGTTATTATCCGCCCTCCTCTCATCTATGGACCTGGGGTAAAGGCAAACTTCTTGCGTCTTTTGGATTGGATTGATCGCGGGATTCCTTTGCCTCTGGCAAGCATCAATAATCAACGCAGCCTGGTTGCAGTAGATAATTTAGTCGACTTTCTAATCACCTGCATAGACCATCCCGCCGCCGCCAATGAGGTATTCCTGATCTCAGACGGTAAAGACCTATCGACAACCGAGTTAGCCCAATGCATAGCAAAGCATACCGGGCACCCAGCCAGACTCTTCATATTCTCTCCATCTTTGATGAAGTTGGGTGCTTCACTTTTAGGAAAAAAATCGGTAGTAGATCTACTAACAAACTCGTTACAGATAGACTCTAGCAAAGCCAAACAGCTATTACAGTGGCAGCCCCCGCTATCTGTAGATGAGGCAATGGCCAAAACAGTAAACTGGTATCTTCAGCAGAAAGAGCATTGATTCTCTCTTCTCTTAATCAACTTCAGTGCTTGATCCGAGTTAATCTGTAACTGACAATACTGGAAACTTATGCATTGTATTTTATAGAGAGAGTAATGAAACCATCTATCGCCCTGAAACATAACCGGGAAGCTATCCGTCAGATTGTTGCTCGGCATCATGCAAGTAACGCCAGGGTCTTTGGTTCTGTCCTTTATGGGCGAGATACTGATACCAGTGATCTCGATCTGCTAATAGAGACAACTTCGGATACAACGTTAATGGACATTGGCGCCATTCGACATGAACTAAAAGCCCTACTTGGAGTTGAAGTTGATGTTCTGACCCAAAATAACCTGCCCGACAATTTCAGAGATCAAGTACTCAAGGAAGCCCGTTTGCTATGAATCCCTCCAATAACCTCCGGCTTGCTGACTATCTAGGTCATATCCTCCAGGCCATTCATCGTATTCAAGAATATATTGAAGATATAGATGAAATAGCCTTTATACAGGATCACCGAACCCAGGATGCGGTGATACGCAACTTTGAAATTATTGGTGAGGCCTCCAACAACATTAAGAGACGCTACCCTGATTTTGCCGACCAACACCCTGAAGTACCACTGGTTATCGCCTATGAGATGAGAAACGCTCTTGCACACGGTTACTTCAAAGTCGACATACCCATTGTTTGGCGCACCATCGAACTGGATTTACCACAATTGGAAGAGCAGGTGAGCAAACTTCAAGCATCCCTCACCGAATGATCACATTAATTTTACTGATATTCCTGACCTCACTTGGATTGACAGGAGCACTTCGTCACTATGCGCTAACACAAGGAATCATCGATAAGCCAAACGAGCGCAGTTACCACACCATCCCAACGCCCCGTGGCGGCGGCCTCTCATTCGTCATCACTTTTCTTGCCGCATTTGCATTCGCTTACTTTTTCAACATTTCTGACCTGACTCCACAGCCCGAACCATTTTGGGCTATCTTCAGCTGCGGGCTGTTGGTTGCCGGTATTGGTTTTTGGGACGACCACACCCATATCCCGGCAAGATGGCGATTCCTTGCCCACTCCATTGCAGCACTGACGGGGCTGGTTCTATTGGGCATACCTGAGATTCCACTAGCCAACTCAACCATTGATCTGGGCATCATTGGCTACCCGCTGGGCATCATTGCCTTGGTTTGGCTTTTAAACCTGTTCAACTTTATGGACGGCATCGATGGCATTGCCGGGACTGAGGCGCTCTTTGTTGGCATTGGAGCCATACTGATCATGCAGTTTGCAGCAGATGGTGATTATGTTGAACCTATCTTCTGGCTCTCTATCCTGATGGCGGGCGTTGCTGGCTTTTTAGTCTGGAACTGGCCACCGGCAAAGATCTTTATGGGGGATGCAGGAAGCGGTTTTCTTGGATTAATGCTTGGCCTGTTTGCAATTTGGAGCAGCAATCTTGGGGTATCCATCTGGTGCTGGATCATACTTTTAGCCCTATTTGTCACCGATGCAACAGTGACGCTCCTTCGTCGCATGCTAAATGGTGAACGCTGGTTCGAGGCGCATCGTTCTCATCTTTACCAGCAGTTATCGAGAAAGTGGGGAAGTCATCACTCAGTTACTATGGCCCTGCTTGGCATAAATGTAATCTGGCTGTTTCCCTGGGCCTGGCTTGCTGCAATCAAGCCAACGGCAGGTCTATTTGCCACATTTGCGGCGTACCTTCCGCTGACTTTGTTGGCAATCAAGTCAGGTGCCGGAAAAAATGATCCGCAGGAATAGACTTTATAACCGGGCAGTCATGTTGTTTTACTCACGCACCACCCGAAACCCCAAAACCGACAGCCGTGAAGAGGGAGCCTGTTTATTGCGCTCCGTGGTCTGCATGCTCATACCCGATTTGCTATAGGCGCCTCCACGCACCACGCGCTGTTTGCATAGCGCAGCTGTCCAGGCAGCGCCATTGGTTGAGGCATCTATATAATTTAGGCTATAGCAGTCTTGAATCCACTCCATGACATTGCCTGCTGTATTGTGCAGCCCAAAGGGGTTGGCCTTAAATAGACCAACCGGGGCGGTACGATCACCCGCCCACTTAACGCCACAGTTGTAGCAGTTGGCCTGGTTCTCTTCCAGCTTGTAACCCCACCAATAGAGGCTGTTATTCCCCGCACCTGCTGCATACTCCCACTCTGCCTCTGTAGGCAGCCGGTAACTTGCTCCCGTCTGTTGTGACAGCCAGGCGGCATAGGCTACCGCATCTTCCCAGGTCACATTGATAACCGGGCGACGCCCTCTTCCCCAGCCCTGATCATTCGGCGGTGCGCGCCCTGTGGCTTCGGCAAAGCGGTCGTACTCATCAAAAGTGACCTCATAGCGTCCGGCATAAAAACGCTTCAGCTCAACCCGATGGAGCGGCCGCTCATCCTGCTTCAGGGTGCTGCGATCACTCCCCATCAAGAATCTGCCAGCAGGGATCTCCACCATTGCCGGGCCGACAGAGCCATCCTGCAGACGGTCACGTATCACCTTTGGCGCTCTGGGTTTGGCGGGTTGAGGCGTGGCTGCCGGGGCAGCAACCACTCGCGCTATCTTTGGCTGTGCCACTTCCACTTTGGGCATGCTCTTTTTTATATCCGGTTTTACACTCCCCTCCTCCGGCACCAACCAGCGGGATAACATCTCTTGCACGGCCCGCTCTCCCGACAGGCTGAAGATGATCTCGTCCTTCCCATTGAATACCAATAGCGCATTTAAGAGTGCAAAAGAGATGATCCCACCCATCAACATGCCAAAGAAACCCGCCTTTATCTGTCGACCATTTCCATCCGCACCGTTATCTGTCGCTATGCTCACAACACCACGGGGCTTGTACGTTTTAAGCTGCGATTTCAGCCGCCCGACCATCCCTTCAGCCTGCCGGTGCGCCTCATCTGCCTGCTCATATCGTGCTGTGACCGATTACAGTTTTACCTTTAGTTGCTCCATCTCCTGTTTGACCTGCTCAAGGTGTGCATCCCTGTCCTCCAGCGCATCCTCCAGCGAACGTTGCTCCAGTATGGCCCGTTCCATCTCATTGCTGCGTTCTTTGATCGCACCGTGCAGTTGCTCCAGCTCCTGCCTGATCGCCTCCTGATCAACAGCATCCAGGGTGGAATCCTGCTGCTCCAGTCTGTTCTGGAGCGCCTTCCCTCTCTCCTGCAACTGCTGCGTGGTTTGTGTACACTCATAATCCAGACCCGCTTGCAGTTGCGTTGCCCTCTCAAGTTCAGCGATATCCGGGGTACAGAGCAGGCTAGAAGCATCAACCGCCCTGCTCTGACTGGCGTGCTTTTTCAGCTGCTGTAAGGCGCTCTCTTTCTCTTTTTCAGCCACTGTTAAGCGTTGCTGCAGATGCTTGAGCTGGGTGCGTAGCGTTTGCAGCTCTGCCATTTCAACCTGCTCTTGTTCCTGTGCCGTTGTAAGCAATACCTCCAATTCAAGTTCCTGCTCTCTTTTTTCTGATTTGAGTATATCTATCTGCTGTTTTAAAGCCGCATTACCCTCTTCTGCCCGCTCTGCCCGCTGCTCAAGTGCGTTGATCTTCTCTGTTAATTTCTGCTCTGTCTGCTCATGTTGAGCAATGCCCGCATGGTCACCAGGCCTGAGAGTGATTATCTTGGCGCTCTTTTCCTGTGATGAGGTTTCCCTGCAGATCAGAGATTTTTCTGGAATGGATTTTACCCCACCACTCAGAATCACCGCATCAAAGCCACGCTCCAATAAAAGAAAAGCGGCAATTGCACTATAACGTCCATCCTGGCAATAGATGACATATTGATGCCCAGGCGCCAGGCTTGATACCTGAAAACGCAGTGAGTTAAGCGGCAGGTTAATACTGCCACTCATGTGTCCCTGTTGGTACTCTACTGGCGAACGAATATCCAGCCAGACACCGTTGTCTGCTGTTATCGTGCAGGCCTCACTGAAATTTACCGCAGTGGCCAGGGGGTGTTTTATAAGGTTGATAAAATCATCCTTGCTCAGTCGCATCAAAACGCCATCCGTCAACATGCTGACCGTGCTGCTGCGCAGATTATCTGACAGCAGGGCATCCTCACCAAAACAGTCACCCGGCCCAAGTTGCGCCACCTCTATCGACTGGTAACTGTCTACCGGCTTTTGGAATACAGAACAACGCCCTTCGCTGATAAAGTAAAAATAATCACCCTCTTCACCCTGCAGGATAATCTCCTCATCTTTGCGCACGGCCATCTCTTCCATACGGCCTATTACATGCCGAATATTGGCTCGGGGAATGTGTTGGAAAATTTGTGATTGCAGCAGCAGGCTTTTCCAATCCTTATCATCCGCACCCTCCAGCCGTTCGGCTTTATAGGCATCGGCACGGGCCTGCTCAATCAGCTCGCTTAGCCTGTGGCTGTTGATGCGCACACACTCAACACGCGACTTGGCGCGGGCGGCATGTTGCCGTGGCAGTTGATGGGCTATTGCAAATCGTGTGGCATCCGTATTACCTGTCAGGGTCTCCACCTCTGTCTCGCCCTTCAATAGAGAGACCCGGCCAGAGAGCAGATAGACATTTTCAGGATCAGTATCACCTTCATGAAACAGATACTCACCCCGGTTCAGATATTCAACCGAGACCTCTTGCAGAAGTTGCGCCAGATCTTTTTCTGACAGCATATTGAGCGGCACCAGTTTACCCAGCATTTCCAGCTCTCTCTTTAGCTGTTGGCGCCATAAGAACCTCTATCTGAATATCTCATCTGATACATTTTCTGCCCATGAAGCAACATGCATATTTACCTGAAATAGAATATCTACCCGCTGGTTTATTCCAGAACCCATTAATATAGTAGGATGCATGCAGATCTGTTTCATTGAACGGATCGACATTATTGTGCCTCCACAACCGGCTTTCTTTGACCTTTATCACAATTTCAGAACAATTAAATCAATGCACACTGCAGCTCTCAGAAAACAAAATGCAGTTGCCGCCGGACATCCCGAAACAGCCAAAGCGGCACAGGCCATACTGCGTGAAGGTGGTAATGCCTTCGATGCCGTACTGGCCGCCATGCTGACCGCCTGCGTGGCAGAGCCTGTTTTGGCATCATTGGGGGGAGGTGGTTTTTTATTAGGGCAGATGACAAATGACCACGCCACACTCTATGATTTTTTCACCCAGACTCCGCATACAAAACTCACAGAATCTGAAGTGGATTTCTACCCCATCATGGCAGATTTTGGCGCTGCACAACAGGAGTTCCATATTGGCCTCGGCTCCATCGCCACACCGGGCATGATCGGCGGCCTGTTTGCCATCCATCGTGATCTTTGTCGCCTGCCACTGGACATTATCATGGAGCCGGCCAAACAGGCCGCCCGCAGTGGCATCCGACTAAACAGTTTCCAGCATTACATCTCCACTATTGTCCACCCCATTATCAATGCCAATCCTGCCGCCAGGAAACTGCATGAAAACAGAGAGGGTGGACCCGCTGTTGAGAACGACCTGATAACCCACCCTGAATTTGCAGATCTGTTAGAGGCCCTGGCCAAAGAGGGAGAGATACTTTTTTATCAGGGCGAACTGGGGCAGCAGCTGGCCAAAGCCTGTCGTGAAGAAGGCGGGTACCTCCGCATGCAGGATCTTGAGGAGTACCAGGTTGCACAACGCAAACCGCTGCTATTCAATTATCGTGGCAATAGAATACTCACCAATCCAGCGCCCTCCATTGGTGGCACGCTGATTGCCTTCACCCTCTCACTGCTGGAGTCAACACAGATCAACCACCATCCGGCTGACAGCGAAGAGCATCTCCAACTGCTGGCTCATGCCATGCGATTAACACAACAGTTACGCCATGCAGAGTCCATTGACCAACAGATAAACAGCACCGCTATTGATAAACTCATAAAAGGCCCACTGCTTGTAAGTTATCGTCAAACACTGAAAAAACATGCCACATGCAGCCGCGGCACAACACATATCAGTATCATTGATGCCGATAACAATTTTGCCAGCATGACACTCTCCAATGGCGAAGGATCTGGTTATGTGCTGCCCGGCACCGGGATTATGCTCAACAATATGCTGGGTGAAGAAGACCTCAACCCGCATGGTTTTCATCAGTGGCCAGAGAACAGACGCATTGCATCCATGATGTCACCCACCCTGGCATTCACTGCAGATAACCGTGCAATAGCGATCGGCTCTGGTGGTTCAAACCGTATTCGCAGCGCCATTGTTCAAGTATTAATTAATCTATTGGATTTCAACATGAGCCTTGATGATGCGGTGGAACATTCACGTATTCATTTTGAATCCGGGATATTGAATATCGAATCCGGCCCATCACAGCAAGCAGTTCAAATATTGAAAAATGAATTTAACCAATTAAAACACTGGCCGGAAAAGAATCTCTTCTTTGGTGGAACACATTGTGTCATGCGTGACAGCAATGGATATTTGCATGCAAAAGGTGACAGTCGCCGCGGTGGTATAGCACTTGAATACCAATAAAAAACTTGGCCAATTGAGGTAAGTTGAACTATAGGTACTCCTTATGCAAACCACGTCTATTTCAATATTAGATAACTGGCAAAGCCTGATTCTTGCAAAAAACACGCATTTTTCCTGAAAAACAGGGATTAATTGCATGCTTATTAAAAATAACCAATAAAAACACTCGAATTTGTTAATCGACCACTATAGAATGCCGACCATCTTAAAAACCACGCTATATCTATAGTTATATTTTAATCACTTAATACAGGAGCCACCAATGGCTGTGAAGAAAAAAGCTGCTAAAAAGACTGCAAAGAAAAAGGCAGTTACCAAGAAACCTATTGCTGCCAAAAAGAAGGTCGCAGCAAAGAAGAAGGTTGCTACCAAAAGAGGGTAGTCGCCAAGAAGAAAGTAGCCAGCAAGAAAAAAGCGGTGGCTAAAAAACCTGCAGCTCCTGTAAAGCTAAAAGCGATCACCACCAAGCAGACCAAGACCCAGATCATCAACGCTATTGTTGAAGAGACCGAACTCTCACGCAAGCAGGTTGTGGCTGTGTTTGAATCACTGGGTACTCTGGTGACCCGTCACATGCAACGTCGCGGCTCTGGTGAATTCACCATTCCAGAGACTGGCGTTAAGATCCGCCGCGTACGCAAACCTGCTCGCAAATCCCGCATGGGTCGCAACCCGGCAACAGGTGAAAGCATCAAGATTGCAGCCAAGCCGGCCAGCACCGTTATTAAAGTAGGCGCACTAAAGGCACTAAAGGACAAACTCTCCTAAGCGGGTTTGCCTAACACCTGTTCAGGCATACAGCAATAAAAACGGGGCGTGATATGCAATGCATATCACGCCCTGTCTGTTTGAATGTTTTTGGAAGCGGGACTTTAGTCCTGCAACCTCACGGACTGCGGAACTGAAGTCCCGCTTCCAAAGGTCTGCCGAATCGTCAAGCTGTCACCCCGCTGAATCAACTCCAACTGTTTGAGAAAACTCATACCCAGCAACACCTCATCACCCTCCATGCCGGGCAGTATTGAACCCCGGATATTAGTGAGTTCGATCCCACCAAGATTGACGCGATCCAAACGGGTACGCCAGGCGGTCACCTGCCCATTTTCGGTATTGGATATCACTTCAGCACCGCGCTTAAGATTCAGGCGCCTCGCCAATGCCTGAGGGATAGCAACATCCGTTGCCCCCGTATCCAGCAAAAAGACAACCGCTTCACCATTGATGCCACCGGTAGCCACATAATGCCCCTGTTTATTGCGCACCAGCACAACCTCTTGCGGCTCATCCGGTACTATTGCGGTATTAAGTTGTTGATTAGGGTTATGCTGGCGGTCCAGCACGCCATTAAAAAACAGGGTCAACATGCCAAGCGCCAACACCCAGGCAGCGATCATCATGCCTTTTCCCAGACGCCTGTTGGCATTTTCCGGCAAGTGGTTATTCACAGATATTATCCTGGAAAGAGCCGTTGAATATGATAGATTCACACCCCCGATTTACAGCAACCATTTTTACCCTCTGCTAATAGTTAAATGATCTACACCTTAGAAGAACTCCAATCCTATTTTAGCCCAGATCAAATCGAGCAGGGTCTGCAGGAGTTACAAGCGCACCCCGTTGTAACGCCCGATATCAAACGCAATGGCCAGCTCATCACCGCCATTATCCAACATGGCGGCAAACCGTTGCGTATCTATATTCAGGTTAAAAAAGAGAGCCATGGTGATCTGACCATAAAGGGGGAATGCACCTGCGCCACAGGTCAAAACTGTTCACATGTTGTTGCTCTGTTGCTTAAAGCCGTTCAGCAAAACGCAGACCCCACCGAACAGCATCACTCATCCAATCAGCAAACTACCACGCAGAAGAGCGGGACTGAAAGCTACCCGGCAGATATTCAACATCGCCTACTCTATATTCTCAGAGTGGCTGGCACACATCCTCGGTGGCTACAGGTTGAACCCCGCTCTGCACGACTATCTGGCAGCAACAACTACACTGACATCCGACCCTACAAACCTGAATGGGTGCTGCGGGGTATCCCTCCCCGTTATCTTTTAAGCAGCGACATCGACATTCTAAAATTACTCGCTCACTCAACATTCAACAACAAAAACATACTCAAGGGTAGAGCGGGTGGCACACTGTTAAAGGCCTTATTAAAAACAGGCCGCTGTTATCATGATCAAATTCAAAGCGAGGCCATACAGCCAGGCCCAACGATCAACGCCACACCCTCATGGGTCATCAATAGCACTGGCAATCAAACCATTCAGTGGCGGACAACATCAGATACCGTCACCCTCTTTTATCTCGATGGACTCTGGTATCTGGATAGCAGCAACAATTTTTGTGGCCGCGTTGAGTGCAATCTGCCGAATACATTGATCACTGCATTGGCCACGCTACCACCCACACCGCCTGAGCAAATTGGACAGCTCACTCGCGATCTTGCTGCCCAATTTCCTCAGGCACAGATACCTGCCGCCCGGCAGATAACGGTAAAGCAGCTCCCCTTCATCAAACCACAGCCCCAACTGCAACTGCACAATGACAATGGCACCCTGCAGGGGGACATTGCCTCACTCACTTTCCGTTATCACGATCTGTCACTGAGAACCCAACAGCCGCCGGCCCGACTCACAGGCAATCAACTGCTGCGTTTTGAACGCGATCATAAAACTGAAAAACAGTGCATTGAACGGCTTATTGGATTGGGTTTTCACATCGACAACCGTCGCACCCATGAGCTGGGCACAAGCTGCTTTAACCTGCCCGGTGAATCCAGCAACTGGCTACAGTTTCAATCCCAGCATCTGCCTGAACTGACCGAGCTGGGCTGGCGGATCGAGATCAACGCCAATTTCAGGCATCACCTGGCAGAACCCGACCACTGGTTTACCCATGCCACCCCCACGAGCGATGGCCAATTCGATGTCAGCATCGGCATTGAAGCGGCGGGCCGACAGTTCAATCTGCTACCCAGCCTGAGTCAGCTCTCGCGGGAATTTATCGAGCGACACAGCCACCACGAACACTACCCGCTGGGCGACACACACACCGTCATCATCCCGCTGGAAGATGGCTACATGCTCCCCCTGCCATTCAACCGGCTGCGTTACCTGCTGGATACCCTGCCGGAACTGCAGGATGCCTCATTGGGTAATACCGAAACACTCCGCCTCAACCGCTTTCAACTGACCCGACTGGCAGAGCTTGACGAGGCACCCGACACGGCACAGAAGCTGCAATGGCTCGGCGATACAGAGTGCCGACAGCTGGCAGAGCGGCTGCGCCAGCTTGACCGGATCCCGACCATCACCCCGCCCATCGGCCTCAAAGCCGAGCTTCGCCCCTATCAGCAGGCGGGGTTGGACTGGCTGCAATTTCTACGCGAATATGATCTGGCGGGCATCCTGGCGGATGACATGGGACTGGGAAAAACCCTGCAGGTTCTGGCTCATCTGCTGATCGAAAAAGAGCAAGGCAGAGCCAATCACCCCAGCCTGATCATCATCCCCACCAGCCTGATCAGCAATTGGCGCAGAGAGGTGGAACGCTTCACTCCGGCACTGACACTGCTCACCCTGCACGGCTCGCAACGGCATGCACTGTTCGAGCAGATCCCCCAATATGATCTGGTACTCACAACCTACCCGCTGCTGCTGCGGGATATCGAACAGCTGCAACAGCAGCCCTTTCACCTGCTGGTACTGGACGAGGCACAGCTGGTCAAAAACCCCAAGGCCAAGGTCAGTCAGGCCGTTCGGCTGCTCCAGGCACGGCACGACATCTGCCTGACCGGCACTCCGATGGAGAACCATCTGGGCGAGCTTTGGTCGCTGTTTGATTTCTGCCTGCCCGGCCTGCTGGGCACAGAGCGCCAGTTCCGCAACCACAGCCGCAACCCCATCGAACGCCACGGTGATGAAGAGGCCGCCACCCGGCTGCGCAAGCGCATCAAGCCCTTCCTGCTGCGACGCACAAAAGAGGCCGTGGCCACCGAGCTGCCACCCAAGAGCACCATCCTGCAAAGCGTGGCACTGACCGGAAAACAGCGTGAGCTGTACGAAACCATCCGTCTCACCATGTACCGGCAAGTCCGGCAGGCGGTGGATGCCAAAGGGCTTTCCGGCAGCCGGATTACGATCCTGAATGCGCTGCTGAGATTGCGCCAGGTCTGCTGTGACCCGGCACTGCTGAAACTGGAAACGGCCCAACAGGATCAGCCCTCCGCCAAGATGCAACTGCTGATGGAGATGCTGCCCGAGATGATTGAAGAGGGTCGCCGCATCCTGCTCTTCTCCCAATTCACCAGCATGCTGGATATTATTGAACGAGCCACCACCCAGGCGGGTATCCAGCATGTCAAACTGACCGGAAAAACCCGTGATCGCGCCACCCCTGTCGAGCAATTCCAGTCCGGCCAGGTGCCACTGTTTCTAATCAGTCTCAAAGCTGGCGGGGTCGGATTGAATCTGACCACCGCAGATACCGTCATCCACTACGACCCCTGGTGGAACCCCGCAGCTGAAAATCAGGCCTCCGACCGCGCCCATCGCATCGGCCAGAAAAACCCGGTATTTATCTATAAATTCATCTGTGAAGAGACCGTAGAAGAGCGCATCCAGACTATGCAGGCACACAAACAGGCACTGGCTGATGGACTGTACGAACAGAAGCTAACCGCAGGATCACACTGGACAGAAGAGGATCTGGAATATCTCTTGGGGGCGTGGCAATAACAGTCGGTTAAGGTAACGGTATTATGATCATGTATATTCAAACAGGACTCAAAGATGAGAATCAACTGCCGCGCGGGTATATCAATAACCCCCGCGTACCAGGCGCACATGATAGGCCTGGGACTTACGGCCGATTAGGCTTTTGCCATAGCGAAAGCCAATACCCCAGGCAAATTCGGAATCGCCCAGATAAGGCGAAGCCGACCAATAATACCAAGCAGGCGTGTCCGGGAAAATCTCCATATTGATCGCCGACTCAAAACAGGCCAACTCCACCAACGACTCTAACTCTTTGACATTTGGAACCCTCCAGTCACTGTGCCCGGCGTAACCGCCCTCGCGATTGACCGCCTCGGCGTGCAGCAGCGTCTCCTGCCAGTTGTTGATCGCAGCATCGCCCTGACAACTGCTGCGCTGCCGGGTCTGGCCTTCGGAACAGCTCTTCCACATCAGGCCGGTCAGTTTATCCATGATGACGCCATCACCATTATCCTTAAAACGTTCCGCAGGCGCGTACTTGGCGATATCGCTCTGGCAGGTCTGGGCAAGGAGATCGTCGAAGACTACCAAGGCGCCTGCCAGCAAAAACACCCATAAACAATTTCCTGATTTTCTCTGCCTCATAGCATACCCCGTTGCTGTTCAGTCTGATCCGTGCGCTGTACAAGGTGCAACTTTTCGTCCATCTGCGGCATACCCGGTTTTCGATACGGGGAAGGCCCACCGCGCACCAGCCGCACCTTGAGCGCATTGATTTTCCAGTGATTATCGTTGGCGCCGTTGTAGAACGAGAGCACCCAGGCATCCTGCGGATCGAATGCAAAGGAGATCGCCGACCAGTAACTTGAGGTAGCCGTGTTAGGAAAATAGACCATGTCGATGGTGGGTCCAGGATACTTTTTGCTGTAATCCACCAGCGAACTCAACTCGACACGGTTCGGCATGCGCCAATCGTTGTATCCGCATAGACCGTGGCCACCGTACAGTGCGTTGACCGCCTCGACGTAGGCGCCGGTGGTGCAACGAATCCCGCCCTGGCACCCCCCTTGAGTGCTAGTGGTCAAAGTACCTGCCACACCACCGTTATTGGCTGCATCGGGGTCATACCAGACGTAAGCATTGTCGGTACCGCGCAGTCCCCGGGCTGTTTTCACCTCCCAGATCAACCCGGTCAGGTTGTCACGTACGCAGCCCCAAGGCTGATCTCTGTACTCCACACTCTGCTCAGCCAGCGGCTGGCCGTTGATGTCCAATTTGGTAAACGAAAAACCGGCATGACCATCACTGTCATCACCCTCGCTACTGTCCCGCCCCAACTCCCTGTCCTGACCGGGAAATCCTGCCACCGGACAGGTCAGATCGTTGTGCACCCCGTCCGCGCACGTCGTAATGCCGGTATCGTTCAAGGGGCCATAATCGTCGTTCCAGATGTGACCGAAAGCCGTTGCACGACCAAGGTCGGCGTGGCCGGTCAGATTGCTAAGGGTAACGACCAGGGTCTCGACACTTTCGATATCGGTATCACTGCGCACCACAACATCGATGGTCTTACTCGCCTCACCAGCACGGAAGATTAATGAACCGGCGACCGGATCATAATCGGCTTTACTGAGGGCATTGCCGTCGTGCGAGGCATAATCAACCGTCACCGTATCCCTTGCCGGTGCGGTCAATTTAACCTCGAAGCGCAGGATGCGGAGACCCGCATCGCCTTCGTCGATACCAGCGTCACTGATACTTGCCACAGGAGGTTGGCCACGACCAACACTACCTGAGCAGCCGCCAAGCAGAATTAAAATTGTAGAACAGGCCGCAGCCAGAACAAGAATGCCTCGCCCAACCTTAGAAGCTGTTGGATTCCTGATAACAGGTCTGTTATTCATGACATACGCACTTGGGCTGGCAAAAAGTTTCACATCAAGCGTACCTATCGAAAATTTACAGGGAAATTGCATCCGCATATTAAGTGGGAAACCAGTATACTCTGAAGATAAATGCCTCTGCTGCATAGAGCAGTAAGATTTTCTCACTTCAGGAGCTGAACCATGAAAGATTTACCCCCAGCAAAAGACCCCATCGAAGCAATAGGCGAAGCCTATGAGTTGTTGCTCGAGGATGCTCTCGAAGAGGCTCACAAAATTGAGGAGAAAACCGGCCCCGCCCTCCACCGAGCAATTGATAAAGCACATATCAAGACAGGTAAGCTGGAAGAACTGACGAAGGAAGAGGCAGAAAAGCTCGCTGGTTATCTGAAGCGTGACTTGATCGATGCCGCCCGATATATCAAAGAGAGCAGTGAGGATTTTAAAATCTGGTTCGGTTTCGATATTGAATTGATCGAAGATCGCTTGCAGGAACTATTCACCCAAGCGGCAGACCAGACCACGGTTGAACTGATGAAGCTCAAAGAGCAGGCCTCCCACTACCGCACTGGCGAGATTACCGGTCCCGGCACGCTTTGCTGCAATGAGTGTGGCGAACTGCTACATTTTCACCGGCCGGGGCATATCCCGCCCTGCCCCAAATGCCACGGCACAGTATTCAGGCGCAAGGCTCCCGAATGATCGCCAGGGTCTGATCGATAACATCAGACTCGATTGAAAAATAGCCCGCTGGAAACGATGAAGTCAGCAGGGTGCACCCTACCGGCTTCATTTGCATCATCCCCCCATGAACAACCCTATTCACGACTGCATCGACCAACTTCTTTTGGAGCAAGGTTCATACTCCCCACTGGGACTCCTGCTGGCCGAGGGGCGTCTGGATTACAGCGACTACGAAGCCTGGCGCTCTGGCAACATCCTGCACCTGGAAGAGGTGCTGTTTGGAGATCCCGAGCAGATCGATCAGATGCTTACGCAGGCTGAAGCGTATGTTTCAGCCCTCAAACTGGAACCCGAGTCATTGAACTACAGCCCTTGGGGTAGTGACAGCAACCGTCGACTCCGCTTTAGTCGAGATCCCGCCAGAGAGCAGCTATTCCACACTCAATACCGCAAAGCCAAAGATCAGCCTCAGCTTGATCTGTTTATGGATGCCACCGCCAGCAGCCTGGCCAACCGGACGGCCCAGGCCCTGATCAACCGGGATAATCCCGAGGCCCAACGTCTGCTCCAGCGGCTGTTTGATGCCGACCCGGGACACCCCAGGTTAGGCACACTGGAACGCCTGACAGCGGCCGAACAGCACCTGCACAGCCCCATCACCCATCCAGCGGAGGCTCTGGCCTATATCCAGGATGAGCTGACACCACTGGCGGAAGATGAGCTGGGATCAGCCAGCCATAACCTGTTGGTTCCGCACTGGCGGCACCTCACAGCCGCACTGCAAGGCACTGCATTTGACCCGGAACAGCCAGGGCTTCACGCCAGCCACACCGCAGGCCGGGGCTTTGACTGGCAGCAGGTAATCACAGCCATTCAGGCAGAACCGGACTGGCAGCGGCATCTGGATCTGCTCTGGCGCTATGCCCAGGCCAATGAGCAGCTGCACGACAAATCCGCCACCCTGCAGGGCTATTTTCAGCTCTGCTGGCGCTTCCCGGACGCCGCCAGCGCCATTGGCACACAAGCCACACCTCCCATGCAACTGGCCTGGAACAACTTCCTGGCACTGGAGCCTGAACTACCCCACGAGCTGTTCCCCGCCTGGTATCTCATGTGCCAGCCGGGACTGGTACATCAGCTTCCACAACCTGATATCGAACAACAGACCACCGGCATCCAGGCTTATCGGGTAATATACGGCCTGCACCAGAAAACCCGACCCGGCACAGCAGCGCCCAGCGCCGACAGCATCCCGCTGCGCGGCAAACTAAAGCAACTGAGTCCTGACCTGTTCACCCACTATATGCAAACCCAAAGATGAGGAATAGACATTGAAAATACTCACTGGAGATATTGGCGGCACCAACACCCGTCTCGCTGTTTTTGATACCGAGACCGGGCAGCTCCAGCCCTCATCACTCACGGTATTTCGCAGCAACAACTGCTCATCCCTGGATGAGGTCGTGGCGCACTACATCAGCCGCCTCGGCGGCAATTGCAAGCACGCCTGCTTTGGCGTTGCTGGCCCGATCCAGAACCGAAAATGCAAAACCACCAACCTGCCCTGGCGGGTTGACGCTGCCGCGCTTGAGCACGGACTCCGATTTTCCAAGGTGTGGCTGCTCAACGATCTGGAAGCCATCGGCTGGGGCATCCCGGCATTGGCTGACGATGCGCTCTGCACCCTGCAAGAGGGCAGCGCAGGGGCAGAGGGCAACCAGTGCATCATCGCCGCGGGCACCGGCCTGGGCGAGGCGGGCATCATCCAGCGCAGTGATGGCAGCCCCCTCCCCTTTGCCACGGAAGGCGGCCATGCCGATTTTGCGCCACGCAATGCGCTGGAATTCGCCCTTCTCGAATTCCTGGCACAACACTTTGGACACGTCAGCTGGGAGCGCCTGCTCTCCGGCCCGGGGCTGGTTGCCATCTATCAATTTCTATTGAGGCACCACCAGCACAGTACCCCTCTCCAGCTGGATTTTGATCATCCTGCTATTACCATTTCAGAGGCGGCACTGGAACAGAGCTGCCCCATCAGCGTTGAGGCACTGGATCTGTTTATCACGCTTTATGGTGCAGAGGCAGGCAATCTGGCCCTGAAACAAAAGGCAACCGGAGGGGTCTTTATCGCTGGCGGGATCGCGCCCAAGATACTGTCAAAACTTCAGGAAGGGCCATTCCTACAGGCCTTTAATGATAAAGGAAGGATGGCGCCACTACTTCAGAGCATTCCCATCAAGGTGATACTGGATGATAAGGTGGCACTCTACGGGCCAGGGCACTATGCCATGAGTCAACTGCAATGAGCAGCCTGCCCACACCCCGTCTATTTGTCTCTCTTGGTGCATTCAACTGCCTCCTCAGTGTTGCACTGGGGGCATTCGGCGCCCATCTGCTTGAAGGGCGTCTGGCAGCAGACCTGTTCGCCATCTACCAAAAGGCCAGCACTTACCAGATGCCACACGGGCTAGGGCTGATCCTGATTGGCCTGCTGGGGCTGCACAAGGATTCTCGCCTGCTGCGTGCCGCAGGCTGGTTATTGCTGGCAGGCATCCTGCTGTTTTGTGGCAGTCTCTATACCCTGGGGCTGACCGGCATCCGCTCACTCGGCATCATCACGCCTTTTGGCGGCAGCGCTTTTCTTGCCGGCTGGTTGTGCCTCTGTATTGCTGCCTGGCGCTGGCGTTAAACCTAAAAAGAGCAGTTGGAACCTACTGCTCTTTTTAGGTTTAACCGCTTATTTAGACCAGTAGGCAGGACTCAGCACCACCAGCAGGGTGAAGATCTCCAGCCGCCCCAAAACCATTGCAAAGCAGAGGATCAGCTTGGCCGGATCACTCAGGCTGGCGTAGTTAAGCCCCACCTCGCCCAGCCCTGGCCCCAGGTTATTGATGGAGGCCGCCACGGCAGAGAAGGCGGTGGTCAGATCCATCCCAATCAGCGCCAGCGCCAGATACATCAGGATAAAACTGGCCACATAGAGCGAGAAGTAGCCCCAGACCGCCTCCACCACCCGCGTGGATATGGTCTTGCCCCCAAGGCGGATGGGCGTTTGGGCGCTGGGGTGAATCAGCCGAAAGATCTCCCGCAGCCCCTGCTTGATCAACAGCACATAACGGATCACCTTGATGCCACCACCGGTCGAGCCTGCACAGCCCCCCACAAAGCTGGTAAACAGCAATAGAATTGAGATAAAGGCGGGCCAGCTTGAATAATCTGCGGTAGTAAAACCTGCCGTGGTGCCGATGGAGACGGCCTGAAAAAGCCCCTGGGTAATGGAGCCGTCCCATGTTTCATAGGTTCCTGTGGTGTGCAGCGTAATGATCACAACAACAGTGACAATCGCCATATTGGCCATATAGTAGCGAAACTCCGAATCACCAAAATAGACCCGCAGGTTGCGGTATCGAAAGGCCACAAAGTGCAGTGCAAAGTTGACCCCGGCCAACAGCATAAAGACCACGGCAATCATCTCGATCAAGCGACTGTCAAAGTACCCCATGCTCGCATCATGGGTTGAAAAGCCACCAATAGCGACCGTGGAAAAAGAGTGGCAGATGGCATCAAACAGGCTCATCCCTGCAACCCAATAGCCCAGGGCGCAGGTCAGTGTCAGCCCAAGGTAGATATACCATAGCGCCTTGGCTGTCTCGGTGATGCGCGGGGTGAGTTTGGTATCCTTCATCGGGCCGGGGGTCTCTGCCCGGTAGAGCTGCATACCACCAATACCCAGCATCGGCAGCACCGCAACCGCCAGCACGATGATACCCATGCCACCCAGCCACTGAAGCTGTTGTCGGTAATAGAGGATGGATGGCGGCAGTGCATCCAGACCCACAATGACGGTTGCGCCGGTGGTTGTCAGGCCGGAGATTGATTCAAAGATTGAATCTGTTATCGACATGTGCGGGTTTTCTGCCAGCATGAACGGGAGTGAGCCGGTCAGACCCAGCACCGTCCAGAACATAATCACAACCATAAAGCAGTCGCGCAGGCGCAGCTCCTTTTTTTGCTTGCGAACCGGCCCCCAGAAGAGCACCCCCATAGAGAGCGTCAATGCAAAACCATCGAAAAATTCGGCACTTGCACCATCTGAATAGAGCCAGGAGACCAGCAAGGGTGGCAGCATGGTCAAGCTGAACACCATTAGTAGGATGCCGAGAATACGTTGAACGACGAATAGTTGCACTTTTATTATCTGGTTATTTAGCGGGAAGGGGGTATGGTAGCAGCTACCCGCCAGCAAGATCCAAAAAGGGTTTTATCGACAGGGTTAACACCAGCGCTATAATCGCCATGTAGACAAGAAAGCGGATGGGATGCTCTTTTATCACATCCATCACCGTCCTCCCCCTACCCTCACTGATCTGTTGATCATACTCCATTCTGACTCTGGTCAATCGCTCTTTTTCATACTCCTCAATCAATACCCTGGCTTCTACCAGCTGCGCCTTATCCTTCACCCAGATCCCGGCAAACGAGATCCCCCAATTACCGGCAGTGGTTTCATAAAATTCAATCGCATTATCGGCCAACAACTTACGGATCTCTTCCGCCTCATCATCAGGTACATCTCTTAATCGGAACAGCAGGATAGACATAAAGCAGCTCGGGAAATATGGAATCTATAAATTAAGGCGCCTGGTACCACAGGATAGCGGGGTTAATCTATACTAAATTATTCAGGATAGGCTAATTTGTGGCTTAAGCATTAGACACGCTATCTAAAGTCAGCAAGGGGAGCTGGCCCATATAAACTCAACGAATAAATAAATCAGAATAGAAATGGTCTCCAATACTTACCAGTCTACAGATATATTCCAGCACAAAGCCGATTTTATCATCCCTGTCATTGTTGCGCTTCTGCTGGCAGCCACCAAGTCACAGCACTACCTGCTATTTCACACCCTTGCAGAGCTGTTTTCCATTATCGTAGCCATTACCATGGCCGTGGTCGCCTGGCATACCTACTCATTTACCCGTAATCACTTTTTCACCTACCTGGGCATCGGTTACTTTTGGGTAGCCAGTATGGATCTGGTACACCTCATAACCTACCAAGGGATGGGGATCTTTGCATTCAATGATGCGCAAGTCAGCTTGGAGTATTGGATCTTTGCCCGTTATTTTGAGGCGACACTGCTGCTCTGTGCCCCTTTTTTTCTCCGGCATGAACTCCGAAGACCCCCTATTACCATAGCTTTTGCCCTCTACTTCGTACTCATAACCCTGCTGGCCATCAGCGGGGTACTGCACACGATGTTTTCTGAAGAGAGCGGACTCACGCCTTTCAAGATCAACAGTGAATACATCATCATCGGCATTCTCATCACTGCCGGAGCTGTGTTTTATAACAACAGAAACTATCTGGAAAAA
>JAJRZI010000004.1 GCA_024275295.1 Gammaproteobacteria bacterium
AGTATTTGTGAGAAGATCGTATTACAATGAGCCATGGCCTGGTTTTCCTTATTGGTTCAGCAAGTTATAAGCAAACTCATTGTACCAAAACCTGGGGAAATCAGGCCTCTTTACTTACCAATTAACGGGACAGCAGTGACCCTAAATACATATTTCTTGATTCTCAGTGTGGCACCACCTCATATTTAGAACAGTGTGCTTGTGCACACTTTACAAGTTTTATCAGCCATTTTAGATACAGATCACATGGTAGATATGCACTATTTCACAGAACATAAAAAACCACTCCACAAAAAAACGGGGGCTATATAGCCCCCGTTTTTTACTGCTAATGATGTGTGGTTTTATTGCATACGCAACTCAACTCTACGATTATCAGCGCGACCTGCCGCTGTATCGTTTGTTACTATTGGCTGCTCTTCACCAAAGCCCTTTGCTACAAGGTTTGATACCTTCACGCCCTTTGATCCCAAATACCTACGCACTGAATCAGCACGGCGTTGAGACAGCATTTTGTTGTATGCAGCAGAACCTCTACTGTCTGTATGACCAGCAATAGTAATCTTTATATCTGGACGTTTCTTCAATGAATTAGCTACATCTTTCAGAATAGACTTTGCTTTTGCTGTTAGCACGGCAGAATCATTTTCGAAATTGACGCCTTTAAGCACTATTGGCTCAGCACAGCCCTTGCGGTCAACTTTGACTCCAGCTGGAGTTTCTGGGCAACGATCTTTTCTGTCTACAACACCATCACCATCTGAATCCAGCTCACATCCATTGCGATCAACTTGTGCGCCACGAGGTGTGCCTGGGCATTTGTCCTTACTGTCTATAACACCATCACCATCTGAATCCATCTCTTGTTGACAGCCGTGCCTATCCACTTTGGCACCTTTTGGCGTGCCAGGGCAGCGATCTTTGCTATCCACTACACCATCGCCATCAGAGTCTAATTCACACCCATCAGCATCTACCTTTACTCCCTTGGGTGTGCCTGGGCATTTATCCATATCATCTGCAACACCATCCCCATCAGAATCCAAAATTTTATTACCGCATTCAGGGCGCGGCCCATCCGTTAGCCATCGATCTTGCCAGCACTCACATCCGCATTCGCCTGCTGAATTTTTGACTGTCTCTCCTCGTGAATCAGTCGGATATCCAGCTTGTGCAACACTAAGCACCCCCATATTAAAAACAACACATAATATGAAACTGGCTGTTTTTATATTTAGCTTATTGTGTCCCATGATCTCTCTCCTGTGGGGTATTATAATTTGCAAATGGCGTACTACTGGTGGATTATAACTATCTGCTAATGTTTTTCCACTCAAAAAAATAACCATGCATTATACTCAGGCAAGTAAAGATTTTTATTGTCTGTTTAACCAATCTAATAAGGCTTGTTTTTATTTGTAACGACCTTAGCCTGTCTCTTTCATCCCATGCAGCATCACTATTAGGTTGGCTTCACTGCTCCCTAATCCCAACTCTTCTATCAAGCGTGGAGCCGTTGCACCGTGACGAACCATCTGTATTGCGTCACCATAAGAGCAATCATTCTGCTCCTGGTTTTCTATATGATCCTGGCGAACCTGCAACGCTCGATTATGTTGTTCTAACTGATTGAGTCGTTTATTGACCCCGATGGTTCCGGCACAAAGCGCAGAAAGGTTCGATGAGAGAGTATCGATCTGAGCTTGCAGTTGGGCCAGTTGAATACTTTTCTTTTGTAGCTGGGATACCAATATCCACAACAAGGTACAGGTGACAATCAAGCCCACTATCCCTATGCTAATCCAAGTCATATCTATCGTATCAAGCATAATCATCTACCCTTGGGTGTGTTCCGGGCTTGTTTTGATCCTGTTTATCCGATTGCTCACCCTGCTTATCTTCTGGTGGTTTTGGGCGATTGCGTGGCTTTGGCCGTTCACCCGGCTTGGTTGGCCATATTGAACTGACCGGTTTTGTCTCACCAATATTAGGCATTTGCAATCACCACCATGAGTATTAATCCACAAATCTCATGTTACATAGCTATTAGAACATTCCCACTTCTGCCCACTCCTCCTTGGTTAGCAGCTTATTTAAATCCACAACAATCAGTAGATTTTCATTTCTTGTTGCTACACCCTGGATATAACGTGAACTCTCTTCGTTGCCAACATTTGGAGCACTATCAATCTCAGAGGTGCGCAGCTCTACCACCTCTGCAACACTGTCTACCAAAATACCAACCACTTGTTTGTCAGACTCAATAATCACGATGCGGCTGGAATCACTAAGTTCTGCCGTTGGCAATCCAAAACGGGTTCTTGTATCGATTACAGTAACCACATTACCACGCAAATTGATTATCCCCAGCACATATACCGGCGCTCCAGGAACCGGCGCAATCTCCGACACACGCAGCACCTCCTGCACCTGCATCACATTGATGCCATAGGATTCATCCTGAAGTCTAAAGGTAACCAGTTGTATTACCGGGTCATTCGCATAACTCTCGGCTACGGCATCTGTCATGACTCACCTCAAATATTCTTATCATCTGACTGTCAAAAACCGGACGCGGATAGCGTGCAGCATTTATATTTATGCATCATTCATGCCTGTTTTTTGGCGTAAATGCGCTCTTGGTTGGATCAATCATCGCCAGCAACACATCCAAATCGAGAATAATACAGAGCTGATCCGGTAAAGTACCCGCCATCCAGGCACGATTTTTATGTCGGCATGACCAATGAACATCATCAGACTCTACCGTAATGGGGCTGAGCAATCTGTCACACATTAGCCCCCAGTCTCCATCACCAATTATAAGCACATGATTGGGGGATACCGTTTGTTCTTTGACTGATGACAATTTCCCTGGCATCACCAGCCTTGCCACATCAATAACACCAACCTTGTGCCCTCGATGCTTTAATATGCCTCGGTGCCACTCTGGCTGTCCCAAGAGATGCGTTGTACTTGATTCTTGCTTTCCAGCAATACTGTTTAATTCACTCAACGGTACAGCTAAGTGTAGCCCATTGATCTCAAATAGCAGACACTGAAACCGCTCTTTCGCCCAGTGGGGAATAACCGGCTGAGGTTTCTCTTCTGCATCCAGATTCACTGCAGATGGGCAAGTTGGCACAGTAGCCAGTTCCACCGTTGCTTCTGCTATGGGGTTTGGCATTTCAACCGCTTTCTGCTTCTGGATAACAGGCGCTACTACCACCTCATTAACCGGTTCCTGATACTCTTCTACTTCACTCAATAGCGCCTGCAGATACTTTGCAACCACTTGATCTGGCTCACTGAGCTGCGGAGCTTGCTTTTTTTGTGGCATTTTCATCCGGTAGTTCCGGCTCTAGGGTGGGGCTGATCAATTTGCTGGAGGGTTTCCAATAGAGCAGCATAAGCCGAAACCCCCCTGGCACGCGGGTCAAATATGGCCGGTGGTATGCCAGCACGGCTTGCTTCACGGAATTTGGTATCTACCGGAATAACGCCATCCCACAGCTCATTTGGCCAGCTTTTACGCAATGTTCTAAGGCTTGAAATGGATGCTCTTGTACGCTTATCAAATAAAGTAGGGACAATAATATAAGAGAAATCTGTTTTACGCGCTTTCAACACCATTTTTAGCGTATTTAGCATTCGCTCCAGACCTTTGAGCGCAAGAAACTCTGTTTGCACCGGAATAATCAAGCGCTCACAGGCTGCCAGCGCGTTAACCATGAGCACACCCAACATGGGTGGACAATCAATCAAAACATAATCATATTGATCAGATAATCTGTCCAGCGCACTCTTGAGTATCAAACCCATGCCTTCCAACCTGCCCGCTTGACGATCCAGCGTTGCCAAAGCCACAGATGCTGGCAGCAGATCCAAACCCTCCGTCCCTGTCTCACAGATAATTGAAGCTGGATCAATTTGTCGTTTTTCCGCTACTGCCTGAAACAGTGAATAGGCACTCTCTTCAAGCACATCAGGGTCATATCTAAAGTAGCTGGTCAGTGAACCATGTGGATCAATATCCACCAACAGTGTTCTAAAGCCCCACGCAGCAAGCAGACCACCCAGGCTAACCGCTGTTGTCGTTTTCCCTACCCCACCTTTTTGATTGGCAATTGTCCAGACTTTCACAGCTTAACCTCAGCAGCCTCTACAACTTTACGGCCTGCCTTCTGTGTTTTTCCAGCCATTATCAATAGCGAAACACGACGATTCTTTTGCCGGCCATCAGCCGTTGTATTATCAGCTACAGGTCGATATTCAGCATAACCGATTGCCGCCAGACGTTCAGGGTCAATGCCCAAGCGGGTAAATATATGCACCACACTGGCGGCACGAGATGCAGATAGCTCCCAATTGGAAGCAAACATAGCATTCTTAATCGGTATATTATCTGTGTGCCCTTCAACATTAATGACATTCGGCAGTGGCTTGAGTATGGCAGCAATGGTTCGCATGACTTTAAGGGCTTTATATGAAATACGCGCCGTACCGCTGGCAAACAACATCTTGCTTTTTATTTCGACTTCAATCCAGTGTTTGGTTTGTGTTACCTCAATAAGATCCTGATCAATATAGTCTGACATGGAACTTTTAAGATCCACAGCAACAGAAGGTAGATCATCTTGATTTGGTTCAGCCACATCTTGTTTATCAGAAGCCATTGGCTGCACGGGTTCCAACTGTGCAAGATCAACAAGAGATTCTGATTTTACTGACTGTAAATTATCCTGCTGATAAGAATCAGGCTCAGGTGGCTTTAAACTTGTTGCCATATCATCAATCTGAATGGGGGTTATCTTATCTACACGAGGTTGAAATGCACCGACCAGGGTATCAGAAAGCACTCGATATTTTCCTTCATTAACAGATGATACCGAATACATAACAACAAAGAATGCAAATAACAGGGTAATAAAGTCAGCATAAGAGACCAACCACCGCTCGTGGTTGACTGGCTCTTCATGTCGTTTTCTTCGTCTCATATCATCCGCAATCAGTTACAACACGCTATAAATTAGAACCACAAAATTTACGCCATCCGTCACTTTCATCTGATGTAACCATGCAATTTTGACTCTATATTTCTAGGGTTCTCGCCTTCTGCAATCGAAATGATCCCCTCTATAACCATTTCCCGGTATTGGCTGCGACTTATTGCATAAGCTTTTAGTTTGCTACTGAATGGCAATAAAAATAGATTTGCCAACCCAACACCATAAATAGTGGCAACAAAAGCCGTTGCAATGCCACTTCCCAACCGACTGGGATCTGCCAGGTTTTGCATGACGTGGATCAGGCCCATAACCGCACCAATAATGCCAATAGTTGGAGAATAGCCACCCATTCCCTCAAACACCTTGGCGGCCGCTAAATCATGATATTCCTGATTATCCAATTCAACTTCAAGAATTGACCTTATGACCTCTGGTTCACTCCCATCAACCAACAGCTGCATACCTTTACGCATAAATAGATCTGTTTCAGACTCTGCAATTGTTTCCAACCCCAGCAGGCCTTCTTTACGCGCTATATCACTCCAATGGATAATTTTTTTTATTGCGGCTTTGGTATTAATTTTTGGCTGCACAAACACATGCCCAGCCAACCGCAGTGCATGCAGAAAATCACGTATTGGAGTTTGCAGCAGAATGGCACCGACTGTACCGCCTACCACGATCACCAGCGCAGGCCCATTGACTAATGAATCGATATGTCCACCTTCAAGGGCATTGCCACCAATGATGGCAGCAAAAGCCAGGATGACACCGATAATACTCAGTACATCCATATCAGACCGCCTTTACAAGTGCAGAACCTATCTGATTAATAGGGAGAACCCGATCTGATAAGCCTGCTTTTTGCACAGCTTGTGGCATACCAAAAACCACACAGCTGGCTTCATCCTGAGACCATACAGATGAACCATTGGATTTGAGCAGGCGAGCACCTTCCAGCCCATCTGCCCCCATACCTGTCAAAACGACAGCAAGCACGCCTGTGTGAAAGGTATCTGCCAAAGAACTAAATGTAATATCAACACTTGGCCTATACATTTGAGTGGCTTCCGCATCCTTAATGCGCACGGCTGATCGTGCTCCTCCCTGCTGCTCAATCGTCATTTGAGTGCCTCCTGGCGCCAACAATGCCAGCCCAGGCTTTAGAAGGTCACCATCAACCGCTTCTTTTATTGTAATACGAGATTGTGCATTCAACCTTTCTGCAAAAGCTGGAGTAAAATTTGCAGGCATATGAACCACCAGCAAGATAGGGAGTGGGAAATCTACTGGCAGGCTGGTTAATATCGTTTGTAAAGCAACTGGCCCACCCGTTGATGCACCAATGGCAATCAATTGATAGTGATCTTTATATGCTGCACGTTGTTGGATCTGGGCTTTAGCCGCTTTAACTTTTAAAGCTGGCTGCTGTACATTATGACGTTTGGCCAGGGTGTATATATGTTCAGCTAAAATAGCTCTTGCAGCCTCACGTCCTCCAGACATTTTTTCAAAATCTTTTGATAGAAAATCCACAGCTCCGGCATCCAATGCATCCAGCGTCGCCATCGCTGATCCCTTGCTTAAGGACGACAGCATTAAAATGGCAGTAGGGGCATCTGCCATTATATGTTTCACCGCCTTTATCCCATCCATGACCGGCATCTCTACATCCATAGTAATGACATCAGGGTGCAGCTGATGCGATGCTTGCACTGCTTTTAATCCATTCTCTGCTTCGCCAACAACTTCAACACCTTCAATCTTATTAAGCATTTCAATAAGGCGCTTACGAAAAAAGGCTGAATCATCAACAACCAGCACCCGTGTTTTTAAACTCAATGTCATAGGCTTGGTTAGCAAGTTATAAACGAACGGTAAAAAATATTCGTATTACCTGCAGCTCACAATCAATTCGATAGGATGATAAAAATCAATGCGCATATTTTTGCATAAGCCCTGGTACATCCAGGATTAAAGCGATCTTGCCATCACCGGTAATAGTTGCACCCGCCATACCTTCAAGCCCCTGCAATAATGCACCCAGTGGTTTGATTACAACCTCTTCCTGCCCAATCAGGTAATCCACGATAAGGCCAATATGCACCCCCCCTGAAGAGACCACTACCACATGGCCACCACTCTCTCCACGCGGTGCATTAGCATCTGAAATCAACCAGTCATGTAAATTGAAGAGTGGCAATGCACGACCTCTGACTCGAATAGTTAATTGGCCATCAACTGTATTGGTTCGGCTTTCATCCATATTGAAGATTTCAACCACATTGGATAGCGGCAGAGCAAAGGGTTGAGTGCCAAGCACCACCATTAAGGTGGGAAGGATGGCCAGTGTCAAGGGCAACTTGACGGTGATGAGGCTGCCTTTTCCCAGCTCTGAATCTACATCAACAGTTCCATTCATCTGTGCAATGCGTGTTTTAACAACATCCATGCCCACACCACGCCCTGAGACATCAGAAATTTCTATCTTCGTTGAAAAGCCTGCATGAAAAATCAGATTAAAGCACTCTTTATCATCCAGGCGAGCGGCTGCTTCTTCATCCATAATGCCCTTTTCAATAGCTTTCATACGGAGCACATCAGGGTCCATACCCTTCCCGTCATCAGCTATCGAAAGCATTATATGATCGCCTTCCTGAGAGGCTGATAGCTTTACGGTGCCTTTACGTGGTTTCCCAACCGCCTCCCTCTCATTAGGCAGTTCGATTCCATGATCTACGGCATTACGAACAAGATGAACCAGGGGGTCAGCCAATGCTTCAACGAGATTCTTATCAAGATCTGTATCCTCTCCAACCATTTCCAGGTCAATCTCTTTTTTAAGATTGCGTGCTAAATCACGTACCACACGTGGAAAGCGTCCAAATACTTTTTTAACCGGCTGCATACGGGTTTTCATAACAGCCAATTGCAGGTCAGAGGTTACAACATCCAGATTGCTGACAGCCACGGCTACAGGCCCTTCACCAATATCCGCTCGTAGTGTGGCAAGCCTGTTACGAACCAGTACAAGCTCACCCACCATATTCATAATGTCGTCGAGTCTTGCAGTATCGACACGTACCGTAGTCTCTCCACTAGGCCCGGCTTTTTTGGGCGGTGCAGCCTTTTTTGCGGGTGCTTCTTTGGGTTTCACCTGTGATGCCGGTTTTTCCGGCTTTTTAGGAGTGGGTGCATGAGGGGGTGGCTCTGCTTTTACAGCCTGTTCTGGCACTGTTGGCTTTTCTTTAGCTTTAGCCGAGGCTGGAATTCCACCATGTTTTCCTTTTCCGTGAAGTTTATCCAGTAACCCCTCAAATTAATCCTCAGAAATCTCATCACTCTCTGCTTTTGGCTCTTCTGCTTTTACAGACTCAACCTTTCCGCTCTCTTCCGCTTCTGCAGTTGGTGCTGCCTCAGCTTGCGCAGGGCTGCCACCATGCTTACCCTCACCATGCAGTTGATCAAGCAGCGCTTCAAATTCAGCTTCTGTAATGCCATCATTATTAGAAGCCGGTGCGGATACTGACACTTCAGGTTCTACCAGCTCATTAACTGCAGGAGCACCACCATGCTTGCCTTCACCATGCAGCTGGTCCAGCAATGCTTCAAATTCATCCTCAGTAATCCCATCACTTTCTGCTTCTACTTCAGCTGTCTCAGCTGGTAAATCCGGTTTGGTTTCTGGCACTGGTGCTGGCTCCGGTTCTGGAGCCGCTTCAGAAGCCACACTCTCATTTTGTGGCAATGCAAATAATCTTAATGTTTCCAGTAATTCAGGATCAGCACCTTCTGGATCTTCACCCGCATTTATGCTTTCAAACATCCTGTTTACTTCATCCAGCACTTGTAAAACCGCATCCATTAACTCTGGATCAACAGCTCGCTCACCCTGGCGCAACACATTGAATACATCTTCTGCCCGGTGACAAACGGCTACTAATGCATCCATGCCAAGAAAACCGGCACCACCTTTTATGGTATGAAATCCACGAAAAACGGAGTTAAGTAGTTCAGGGTCATCTGGAGATTGTTCAAGGTCAACCAGCTCCTCATTTAATCGTTCTTGGATCTCACCTGCTTCAACTAAAAAATCCTGTAGAATCTCATCATCAGTATCTATACTCATAACTAAAATCCCAAGCTGGACAGTAAATCATCCACATCATCCTGACTGTTGACCATCTCTCCCTGTTCAATATTTGGCACAGCTGGGCCTTCTAATTCAACTTTTGCTTTCTCAATCTCATTCATCCTTGCAGTACCAGAGATGGCCACTAAACGTACCAACTTTTCCTCTACATCCTGAATCAGGGTGATCACCCGGCGAATAATCTGTCCAGTTATGTCCTGATACCCCTGTGCAAGAAGGACTTCAGACAAATTCTTATTCAGTGTCTTTGAATGATCACTGGCCAAGGTTAGAAAACTACCAATCTCTTCACTCAGAGCACGGAAATCTTCCAGCTCCATTTTGCGATCCCGGAATCGCTCCCATTCCGCTGCCAATTTACTGGAGACCTGTAACAACTCTTCTGAGACCGGCACGCTCTCCTCTACTGCCTTAAGCGTAGTATTGGCTGCATTTTCAGTCATCTCGATGACATAGGTAAGACGTTCCGCTGCATCAGGCATCTCATGCTGAACGGCCTGTACGACCTTGTCATCCATAGCAAAACCGATTATCGCTCCATGCAATTCACGTGTTAAACGGCCTACCTCCTGAAACAGATCCGTTTCAATATTTTCAGGGAAATTTCTGATAATACGGGTAGCATCAACATCATCACCGGCCTCTAAAGATGCTACAAGGGCACGTGCTTGAGCCAGGCGTTCATTCTCAACGATGGTTTGTTCCATCCATATTCCCCTTGCTTAACCCGCAACGCGCTCAAAGATCTTGTTGATTTTTTCTTCTAAAGTTCCCGCCGTGAAGGGTTTAATCACATAGCCATTCACGCCTGCTTCTGCTGCTAGAATAATCTGCTCCCGTTTGGTTTCTGCAGTAACCATTAATACAGGAAGAGTGGCCAGTTTTGGATCAGCTCGTACCTTCTTTAACAGGTCAATTCCGGTCATGCCAGGCATATTCCAATCACTGATTAGAAAATCAAAATTGCCTGATTGCAACATCGGCAATGCGGTAAGTCCATCATCAGCCTCATGCGTGTTGGTGAACCCAAGATCCCGCAGCAGGTTCTTGATAATCCGCCGCATCGTGGAAAAATCATCCACAATCAGAATCTTCATGTTCTTATCCACTGTTACCTCCAAACTCAATACAATAGTTAGCCATTACTCTTCTTCAGCATCTGCCAGCCACTCCTCCAGACGGGAACGTAACCGCAATGCAGCCTGACTATGAATCTGACACACACGTGATTCACTTACACCAAGTATTTGACCAATCTCTCTTAAATTAAGCTCTTCATCATAATAGAGCGCCATTACCAAACGCTCCCGTTCTGGTAGACCTGCTATCTCTTGAGCCAGAGCCTCTTTAAATGCATCTTTTTGCAACCCCTCATAAGGCCCCGCATGCACACCACCTGCCTCTCCTCGCATGACATCGCCAACGGCTGCCAGCTCATCAAGACTAAAAATCCGGCACCCGGAAGCGTCCTGAAGTATCGCGTGATACTCTTTCAGATTCATTCCCAGCTCTTCTGCCACCTCCACATCACGGGCGTCACGCCCATATTCATTCTCAATAGTGCGCATAGCCTCTGCTACAACACGCGCTTTACGATGCACTGATCGGGGTGTCCAATCACTTCGCCTGATCTCATCCAGCATGGCACCCCTGATGCGAATACCTGCATAGGTCTCAAAACTGGCGCCTTGACTTGGGTCATAATTGCGACTTGCCTCAAGCAGGCCAATCATGCCGGCCTGAATCAAGTCGTCTGCCTGTACATTTGGCGGTAGTCTATTCATTAGGTGATACGCAATACGCTTAACCAGCGGCGCATGCTGGTTAACCAATTCATCATAATTATGTTCCTGCATAGCCGAATACGCTGCCAGACCGTTCACCGTTCTGTCTCCCCGTTATAACTTGCATATTGAATCAGCCTCTCAACAAAGAACTGAAGTTGCCCATTGGCTCCGGCAGGTACAGGCCAGTTATCGGCCTTCTTTGCCAAATTCTTGAATGCCTGTGAAGCCGGGCTACGTGGATAGGCCTGTACTACCGGTTTTTGACTCTTCACGGCCTTTTTTAAAGACTCATCATAGGGAATGCTTCCCATATAGTTAAGCATGGCATCAAGATACCGATCAGTCACTCTAAATAGTTTATTATAGAGTTCCCTTCCCTCTTGTGTAGTGCGAACCATATTAGAAAGAATCCGAAAGCGGTTAACGCCGTACTCCCGATTCAATAATTTAATCAATGCATAGGCATCTGTAATGGATGCTGGCTCATCACATACCACAACCACCAGCTCCTGTGCTGCCCGGCTAAAACTAACCACAGTATCAGAAATACCCGCTGCAGTATCCACCACAAGTACATCCAGATCATTACTGATGTCACTGAAGGCATTGATCAGCCCGGCATGTTCAGCAGGGCTTAATTCTGCCATCTTCTGAATACCAGATGATGCAGGCACCACACGAATACCTGCAGGCCCATCCAGTGTTACGTCACTTAAGCTACGCTCGCCACGCAATACATGAGAGAGGTCATACTCCGGATGCAATCCGAGAGCAATATCAATATTCGCCAGCCCCAGATCGGCATCCAGTATCATAACTCGTTTGCCCATTTCTGACAGGGCAACTGCCAGATTAATAGAGACATTCGTTTTGCCTACCCCGCCCTTACCCCCTGTTACTGCAATAACCCGTATTGGGCGGGGCTTTACCATTCGGCGAAGGCCTGAGGCCTGATCGGCCGTAACATCAGACATGAGCATGGACTCTTATGCCTCCCAAAGCTAGCGCCATAAATTCATCATCCTGGGTTCCAGTGGTTTCTTGGCTGAGTGCGGCTGCATGACTAATTAGTGAGTGCGGCCGTGCAAGCTGTATATCTTCAGGAACTTTTTGACCATCTGTGGTAAACGCAACAGGTAGCCCACTACGAATCACAGCAGAAAGTATATTTCCTATTGAGGCAGCCTCATCCATTTTGGTCAAGATACAGGCATCAATATGCACGGTGGAAAATGCCTTTATCGCCTGCTCTAATGATACTTGTTGAGTAGTGGCCGGTAGCGCCAAAAAACTACGTACAGGCTGATTACCTGCTTTAAGCATAGAGAGTTGCTCACTAAGTTGCACATCACGCTGACTCATACCTGCCGTATCAATCAGGATCAACCGCTTGTCACAAAAAGCATTCAGGGCACTGTTCAGCTCATCTGCAGAACCCGCAGAACGCACAGGCACATCCAGGATACGAGCATACGTATTAAGTTGCTCCCGCGCACCAATCCGGAAATTATCTGTCGTAATCAATGCCACATTGCGAGAACCGTGGCAAAGACAGAATCGGGCGGCTAATTTAGCTACAGTTGTCGTTTTTCCCACCCCTGTTGGCCCAACAATGGCAATGGCTCCCCCCTGCTCTAAAATATCTTCACCCGCAATAGGCAATTCACTCGCCAGATTGTTGAGCAGCTTGCGCCAAGCCTGATCTATATTATCAACATCATCCAACTTGCTAACGGCATCACGACATATATCAGGGCTTAAACCCATATTCATAAGACGCCGCAGCAGCTCCTGGGTATTTGGTTTGTGCTCACCCATATTGTGCCAGGTCAGCTCTGACAGCTCATTTTCCATCATGCGCCGCAGTGCCTGCATCTCCTGACGCATCTCTACCAAAATAGGATCCTGGCTCCACTCTACATTAGGCTTTGATGGTGCTTGAGATTGATCTGTTATGCTCTGCTTTATAGAGGGCTGAGATCTGTTTAGAGCTCTATTTTTTGTAACATCAGCAACAATACCCGGTGAGGCTTTGGAGATTTCTGGCTGAGAAGAGGAATCAACAGCTGCAGCCACCACCGAAGATTCGTCATAGTCAATAGCGGCCACTAACTCAACGCCACCTTCAACCGCTTTATTCGATAAAATTACAGCATCTGGCCCTAGTGCTTCACGTACCTTTTGGATTGCTTGTCGCATATCCTTCGCAAAAAACCGGTTTATCTTCATTGGCTGTAATTCCTCACAAAAAGAGAGTTATTTGCAATAAGCATGGGGTAAAACCCAACAACTATCCTTAACTAACATTTACACATCTGCATTAGCCTTGCCTATCGTCGCAACCACCTTAATTTGGCGGTTATCTGGGATCTCATTGTATGAGAGTACCTTCATACTCAGGCCACTCTGCTTAACAAATTTAGACATCCAGGGCCGGATTGGCGCCGCCACCAACAGGATACTCTCTTGGCCTGCCGTCTCTTGATGACTGGCTGTCTCAGCAAGCGCCTGTTGCATGCGCTCAGCCAGCCCAGGCTCAAAACCTGCTGCCCCTTCTGTTGAGGCCTGTAAAGTATTCTGCAAGATTTGTTCCAACCCAGGATCCAGCACAGCCACAGGAATTTCTTCATTAGGGCCAATAAGTTGCTGCATGATTGAACGCGACAGAGATACGCGCACAGCGGCGGTAAGTGCGTCAGGATCTTGACCTCGCGGAGCAAATTCCGCCAATGTTTCGGCAATTGTGCGAATATCTCTGATGGGGATATTTTCAGCCAGCAGGTTCTGAAGTACCTTCAGCACCTGACCTAAAGACATCACCTTCGGCACTAGATCCTCAACCAATTTGGGCGCATTCTGCGCCAGCACATCCAACAACTGCTGCACCTCTTCATGCCCTAGCAGCTCATGCGCATGATTTTGTAAAATCTCACTCAGATGTGTTGCAACCACCGTACTGGCATCCACAACGGTGTACCCCAGGGTCTGTGCATGATCACGCTGACCCGGCTCAATCCAAACCGCATCCAAACCAAAGGTGGGATCCTTTCCTGGAATCCCCTGCAGTGTGCCAAACACCTGCCCTGGATTAATTGCAAGGTCTCGGTCTGGATGAATCTCTGCCTCACCGATAGCCACCCCATGCAAAGAGATACGATAGGCATTGGGCGAGAGGTCAAGGTTGTCACGGATATGTACCGGTTGGATAAGAAACCCCAGTTCCTGCGAGAGCTTTTTCCGCACACCTTTAATACGGCTCATAAGTTGCCCCCCCTGATTGCGATCCACCAGGGGAATCAGACGATAACCCACTTCAAGACCAACAATATCCACCGGCTGTACATCATCCCAGCTCAACTCTTTTTGTTGCGGTGCCGCCACCTCTTCCGTTGCTGGTGGCGGTGGCTGTTCTGCTTCTCTTCTTTGGCGCTGTATAATCATCCAGGCAGCTGCACCTGCCCCTGCAGCCAAGCTTAAAAATACCAGATTTGGCATGCCGGGAATAATCCCCATCAGCAATAAAATGCCTGAGGTTACCATCAATGGTTTAGGGTCAGAAAAGAGCTGTGTTACAACCTGCCCCCCCATGTCCTGCTTACCCGCCACACGCGTCACAATGATGGCTGTAGAGGTTGAGAGCAGTAGAGAGGGAATCTGCGCAACCAGCCCATCACCAATGGTCAATAACACATAGAAACGCAGTGCTGTTGAAAAATCCAGTCCATGCTGAAGAATGCCAACACCCAATCCACCCAGAATATTAATAAAGAGGATAAGAATACCGGCAACCGCATCGCCTCTTACAAACTTGCTCGCACCATCCATCGCACCGTAGAAAGAAGCCTCTTTGGCGACATATTCACGCTTTTCCCGGGCTTCATCCTGATCAATCAGGCCTGAGTTTAGATCAGCATCAATAGCCATCTGTTTACCCGGCATGGCATCCAGTGTAAAACGGGCACTCACCTCAGAAACACGTCCCGCACCCTTGGTGACAACAACAAAGTTGATGATCACCAGAATGAAAAACACCACCAGGCCCACTGCGTAATTACCACCAATTACAAAAGAGCCAAAGGCCTCAATCACCTTGCCTGCAGCATCACCACCGTTATGTCCCTCCAGCAAGACCACACGCGTAGATGCTACATTCAAGGCCAAACGCAGCAGTGTGGCAATCAACAGCAATCCAGGAAAGACACCAAAATCAAGTGGCCGAAGGGTATAAACAACCACCATTAATACAATAATTGAAAGGGCAATATTGAAGGTAAAGAATATATCCAACGCAATAGGCGGCAGTGGCAGCACCACCATACCCAGTATCATTAGCAGTATGATGGGAGCACCGAAGCCGCGTGCCCCCGCCTGTTTTACAGACTCAAATACAGCTACAGCACTCATCTGTTACAGACCCTGGGTGCTGGGTTAAATATCTTTTTGTGCAGTAACCCATAGTAAATTATATTAATCATGTTGATACTCTTCCGGAACAGGGAAATCATCAGGCATCTGTGGTATTTCACCACCATCTTTACGATAGATCTTAAGCTGGAATACATAGGCCAATAGCTTTGCTACAGCCAGGTATAGACCAGCAGGAATCGTATGGCCTATCTCTGTATTAAAATAGATAGCACGAGCCAACAGAGGAGATTCTACAAGCAAGACATCATTCTCTTCTGCAACCTTTTTGATATTGGCAGCAACCAACTCTTTACCTTTAGCAACAACCTTTGGCGCTGCCATGCTATCCTGATCATACTTAAGTGCTACTGCATAATGCGTTGGGTTTGTCACAACCACATCAGCCTTTGGCACTTCACCCATCATCCGGTGTTGTGCCATCTCACGCTGCAGTGACCGAATACGCCCTTTCACCTCAGGACGGCCCTCTGTATTTTTCATCTCATCACGCACTTCCTGCCGAGTCATGCGCATTTGGCGTTTGTGATCCCATAGCTGAAATGGCACATCCATTAGTGCAATCAGAATAAGCGTGGAAGCTAGGAGAATAAAAGAACTTCCAACAAGTGATCCAACTTCTGCCAATGCAGGGCCAATTTCCATCTGGCTAAGGCCAATCAAATCTCGTATCGAAAACCAAAGAATACTCCCTGTAACAGAGGCAATAAGCATGAACTTCAGCAATGCTTTAACCAGCTCTATTAATCCTTTAAGAGAAAAGACACGCTTCATCCCTGAAACCGGATTAAGCTTGTTAAACTTTGGGGCAATAGCCTGCATACTAAATGCAAGCCCACCCAGTGATACAGAAGCCAGGATAG
>JAJRZI010000026.1 GCA_024275295.1 Gammaproteobacteria bacterium
AAGCTTCTCCAGGGCACCCGCTTCATGGTTGAGGGTTATGCGGCGGGTTCTTACCCACTCCGGCTTTATCGAATGGACGCTGGCCCAATCGCGTATGGCCTGGTCATCGCCTGGTTGGGTACCGGTAAGATAGATATCGATACCACCAATCTTGTCGATACGTTTGAGCAGGCGCTCCAGCAGCACATCACAGGCCGGGCAATCAGAACGGGTGAAGAAGAGCACTCGATCATCCCGCTGTAAGGGAGTTGTCTTTTGGGACTGTGGCAAGCGGGTGATATCGATCAGTTGCTGATTGGGATAGAGCCGTTTTCCCGCTTCATCATAGGCGTACTGAAAAGCCAGGATGCGGCCCACGTCCTCACGCATTGCCTGAGCCCATTGCTCGGCATAGCGACGGCGCTCTTCACCATCCCGCGCATGGATACCCAGCACCTCGATGGGTGAGATGGTCGAGGGGCTGATGCTGCTGCGGATGCCCTGCATCAGTTGTTTGTAGCGGTGCCATTCCGTTTCCGTCAGACCCCAAGCACGGGAGCGGGCCAGTTCGGTGGGAGAAAGCTTATTCAGACCGGTGGACGCAGAAACTGTCCCGGTCTCCTTTATCTGGGTATGGGCCTGCTCTATCGCAAATGCCGGAGTCACTGCTGCAAGCACCAGGCACAGGCCTGCCAATCTGAAAGCGCTATTCATCTGGGTGGGCTCCATTGCCACTCTGGAGACAGGATGCAGCTGTCCGTTGTTGGCTTCCGTATGGGAGAGTCAGATCACGGTAGATGCTGTGTGGATGGCGGGCGAGACACTCTTGTGGGTGGGTATCTGCCGCTTTTGGTGCTGGCTGCACAGGTGGCGTACTTTCTATAGCTGCGAATTTGGTATCTGGATTGTCTGTGGTTTCGGTTTCAGCCTCTGCTCCCATGCTGACAATGCCGAACAACATCAGGATTCCAAGTATGAGTTCCATGGCTGTTATCTCCGCACAGTCACTTAATGGCTCTGACCCGCTGGACCACGGAACCCGACCTCTCCCTTGAGCCGGTCAATCCGGCTAACCGACCAGCCGGACTGCTGCTCTCCCACTTTCAGGAAGGCGGCACGCCCATTGTGAGAAACCGCCACATAGGCCACGCCGTCCCACAGATCGATGGCATCGATCTGGAACGGTGGCGGGGTGACAACGGGCTTACGCTTTTTGGTGACGGTCTTTTTCTTCAGTGTTTTGAGTCCTCGCACATCTTTGGTGATGGACTTCAGTTTTGCCTGGGCCTCGGTAATGCGTTGGCTGAGTGCTTCATTCCCCAGACGCAGATCGGCGATGGCATCCTGTATCGCACGGATGCCTTTGCCCATTGCAAGGAGTTCTTTTTTCAGAACCAGCTGATCGGTCTCTAAAGCATCGAACCCCTGATCCATCCGGTCTATGCAGGCATCCAGTTTGAGGTGCAGTGCCTCATGGGTCTGGTTTGCCTGGGATATTTCCAGGGCAAGAGGTCCGGCACTGCTTTCCGGCATCAGGCCAGTGAGGGTAGTGATATCCTCCTGAGGGCCATTACTACTTGGCACAATAGCCTGGCCAGGAAGGAGTACTGACAGCACGCCTATTGTGCCTATGCCTATTGCAGCTGCAATCAATACTGTTTTACGTAACAATCGGGAAGGGATTGGCTGATCAGCTGCCTCATCATGCAGGGCATCCTGTTTGGGGTAGTCAGGCTGCTTCAAGTCAGTATCATTCCCCATGGTGTGGAACCTCCATTAAGATGGTGTGGCTGGCATCCTGGACAACCCGCCAGTCCGACACACAGGGTTCAAATGCAATGAGCCGGTGAACAGGATCTTGAACCAATTGGAATGCCGATCCTGCCAGAGTCTCTAATGCCAGCCGCAATGAGATTGGGCCAAGATCCCGGTGTACAGCGGGCAGCGGCAGCTCGAACAGCACATTCATTTCCGGGGCCATTGCCTCTGGATCGGCCAACCGAAATCCACTGCGTTGCAGCAGATAGCGGATGGCTTCACCAATGGTGTGAATTAGTTCGGGAAGTTGAACCGTAATGGTTGTTGCCAACAGGTCAGTCTGTGCTTCAGTGGGCGTGGCAGACAACATTGAGTATCTGCCTACCTGTACCTCATTAGCCTGTAACTGAGTGGCAGTAGTTATAGTGGCGCCTATCAGGCAGATCGAAAAAACAACTATGGGACGTGATTTATTAAAACTTGATCTCTTCATTTTGAAACCGACCCCAAAAAAATGAATCAGGGATTCATACGTGATGAGGCGGCATAATTACACTGAAGGCTACAGCAGGGAATGGGAAATCAATTCAGGGGATGGTGTTGTTTATTAGCACCTCATAGTAATCGTTTATTAACGATAGCAATGATCAGATCAAGTGACATAAATTTATGGCTTTATTGTTGAAGTTAAAATATTGCATTAATCAGTTGCGTCCACCGCCATAAGCAGGCATTTGTATTTTTACTCCGACCACAAATATTGATTGATTCTTAGTTACGGCCGCTCGGCGGCTTTAAGCCAATCATTGATGCTATCTAATCCTAATGACAGCAGCGTATCTTGTATCGATACCACGCGTCGTAACATCTCGCCATGATCAGCCTCTTCTCGCTCCTCTGCTTCTGCAAATAAGCGGGTCATTAACTGGGTAAGATTATTTTCATGATCATACAGATACGGCTTAGTACGTTTAACATAGGCCAGATAAATCTCAGCTGCAGCTACTGCTTGCTCTGGATCGCGATGAGCTGTAGCGTTAAGCCATTCATCAAACCAGAAGTGGTGGTGTGTGTTCTCATTATCATTTTCCAAGATGGCAAAGAAGAGGCGAATCAGCTCTGTCGAAATAGAAATTGCTGGTGTGCTATCTCGGAATAGTTTCTCCATTTTATGTGCGACTGTATCAGAATGTGGACTATTAGCATTCAAACCAACCTCAATGCCAGCAAGGCACTGATCCCGATGTTGTTTGATATTTCCAAGGTTCGTCCATACGCTTGCTGCCCCCCGCCATGCCTCAACAACATCCAGGTTTTTTAAATTCTCTAGCCAACCGTCAAAGTCGATGTGATTGGACAAAGCTACCAAAGCCGAAATGCGCCCCCAGGTTTCCATATCTTCACCGCTACCCTCGCGGTAAGTGCGAGCAAGCAAAGGAGCGACTTTTTCAAAATGGTTATTATAAGAATAATAAAGACAAGGCTCAGCAGTCTGCCAAAGCCCTGAGGCATCTTTCATGGCACAATCGAATAAACCCCAACCTAACTCAGAGTTTTTGCTCTGTAAATGGGGTAAGCGCCGCAGGATCAAGGCGCGAATCGCTGGATGTTCATTTCCAGAAAAAAGATACAGTGTGGACGATAATAACTCGGGAAATGGAACGCTACGTTCTTGAAAATTATTAGCCAAAATCATCAAGGCTTCGGCAACATGCCCACTCATCATATTAATACCTGTAGTGAGTAAATTGACCGAATCTCCTTTGATGCAACTTTCCTCTTGGAGACTTGCAAAACCTATTGCCATAGACACCAAACGTTCAGCATTTTGCGTATCATATATCACATGTGAACAGGCTTGCAGGGCATTGGATGCAGCTCGATTGTGATGCCAGTGTTTAGAATGTCTTTCCAGTTCATCAAGTATGTGATCCGCCAAGGTGGAGGCATCAGGCTCATCAATCGGTGTCCATTAACCATTGGTTTGCAAGTTGCCGTAACGGCGTGCCAAATAATTAGCGGCACCATCCATGATGTCATCACAGAATCCTTCGGGGATCTCAGCCCAATGAGTGGACAACAACTGCAAGAAACGTATTGGATGGCGAGACACTGCTTCACGTAATTGCCACCCAACCTCTCGCTCTCCACCAACCAGAAAGTCATCAAAGTCTCTGACATGCCCCGAGTAGTGCCCCAGTAAATGCAGCACCCCACTATTGCTAGAACTAAGAAACACCTCAAACGAAAACGGAGCTGAGACTGTGCCACCCCGCGACCGAATGTTGGGTTGACGAACTAATACTCCCTCTTCCTTTTCATAAGCATCCATCACTGCTTGTGCTTCAGATGAGCGCAGATAGCATGGAATGACGATGATCAATTCAGCTTTTTTCTTCAGTATCCACGCACAGTGATCTTCCTCTGTTAGCTTTTCCTCCCACACGCTCAAGATGCAGGTCATCACAGCATCTTGCTTAGGCATATCAAGGTATATAAACCCTGCCTGTATCAATGTGCCCAATTCGTAGGCGAGATCAAACTCCATTAAATACTTGTTGCTCAACATGCGCCCGATCAAGTCAATGTTGGCCTGAGGAGAGACGGCACAGGCAAGGATGGCAAAGTAAAGTAAGGCACCTTCATGGTTAAAGCACAGACGTTCACGGTTGCATTGCCACCAGTCTGAGTGTGTTTTGGCGTGATTAAGGATGGCGGCCTCCACTGCATCCATCAGGGCGCGTCCACTGTCTATATGTTGATGATCGTGCTGAGTATGGTCATCGTTGTATGAGGTTTCGTGCAGAAATCCATTTCGATAGCCTATACGGGTGTTGCCATAGTGCAATGACTGAACTCCGCTCCACTGCTCTATCGATTTCAGCGCCAAATCTAGCAATGTGGTGGATTGCATCATTCGGTCATGGAGAAAGTTGTTATTACTGTTTCCAAACTCATGGGGTTGGCAATGCAGTTTGTTGTCGAACCGATATTTGATTACATCGTCTTTGTGGATGTCACCTACGATATAGCGCCATAGCCAGAGATCTTCCACAACCCCTGCTGCCACACAGCGAGCTAGAGCATGCCCTAGAAAACTGTGTTCTTGCCTCGGCATACTGATCAGTTGTTCAAGTAAGGGGCTAACCAGTGCCAAATTTTCCAGATTGATTTTAGATAGATAATGCCCTAACTGCCCGGCAATGTTTTTACCATCCACCCAATCTAATGACAATACTTCCGTCCAAAAAGATAATACCCCTTCGGCATCTTCATTTTTCCACTGTGATACTCGATAGGTATGCGCTGTCAGCCCCTCGGCATCCCGCATGTCTTTCAAAACAGGCACCAGATGCCTGAACCAAAAGTGATGCCACTCAATCAGCATCGCTTGGGTGTAAATTACCTGAAACACTTCACGGTGCTTGTCATGTAAATCACGTATCAGGGGCCAATCGTCATCCTGCGGTATCTGTTCAGCAAACGATTCTGCAACCAAGCGGCGAATGTGAAAGGCCGCACTCCCGGTCAATACCGCTCGTAATTGTTTCCTGAATACACGGCGTTCTCCTATCGCCAGCTGTGCGACAAAACTGCGGATACTGGGGCGTACAAAGGGGACGGGTGGCAAACCAGCAATAAACTCATTTAGCGTGACACCCTGGCGCACAGCCCCACTGATCACCAATACATCCAGCAAGGTTTGATGTCCGAACGTTAATTTTCCCTCCTGAGTTTCTTGTAATACGTTAAGGCTACACAGTGCCCGTTGAATATCTTGCGACGCGGTGAAACGCTGATGAGGTACTGCCAAACTGCGTGATTTCAGCATTTCGTCGGCGATGGCTTCAATCGCTTGTATTGCTGTTTCACCCAGTTTGCTGTTGGCCCGCACGATGGTATCAAGATATCGTTGAGCCAACGCCTGACTGGTCACCACGTTGAAGCTGCCCTCTTGCTGGGCTAGCTCGACAAACAATGCCAGCTCGCGTGGATTTCGGATTAGTTCACGGGTGATGGAATCGATGATTGCCGTATGAATGCCGAGAGCACCAAGCAGCGGCGCAATTTCGGAATCCCAGTCCAAAGGCTGGCACTTCAATTCACAATCCCATTGCCGTGCAGCAATTCGGTAGTCGTAATACCGGTCAAAGTCACGGCAGGCAGTGACCACGGTGATATTGGGTATCAATAGCAAGCGGTCGATTTGTGCTAAGAAGTACGTCAGTATGCTGTGCTCACGGGCAATGGACAGAACATCTAAAGAATCAATGACTACGACCACCTTCGCTTCATCAGCCATGCGGGCAGCTTTTTCTACCCACTGTTCAGGCAAGCCCATGGCTTTGCGTTCTTCCTCCGTGGCCAAATCGGCAAATTCACGTGCTTGGATAAAGAGTGGTGCTAAGTCAGTGCGGGCTTGTGCTCTTTGTTCCAATACTTCTTGCACTGCCAATATCACGCAGGTTTTACCAGAACCGGGTAACCCCGTGAGCAAGATAGCGCGTTTCCCGGCATCAATGGCCGTGAGTAGCTCATTTACAACAGAGCTAGTAATGCGCTGACCCGCAATGTTTCGTTGCCACGATCTACCGATAATTGAAGTGCTGGCAAACGAAGATCTCACCTTCTCAAGACTCATGCTCGGGGCTAACAATGCACCGACCTGTTGAAGGATAGTTTTGAGATTTTCTTTGGTCAGGCAATGCTGGGGGGGAAGTGGATGAGCTACCACCGCCCATACGCCCTCCGAGCAGATCTATACGCGTCCAGAGGGCGTTGTATGCGGCTGTTGGATTGCTCACTATAGAGCGCAAACGTTCATGTAGCAAATCCTCCATGCGATCCAATTCATGAGTGGTTTCAAATGTTGTTCGTCGCAGGAACTCGTAGGTTGAGAGGTTGGGGGCCTGAGTAGAAAATATCGTTGCTAACGTTGCATCGTTTTTTTGATGCTCTTGACTCAAATTCACAAGATAGCTTGCTTCATCAGGTTGAGTAGTAGCGTATTCACGCAGCTTTGCTACTGTGCCAAATGAATCGCGCGAATAGAAACGAACTTCAGCATTCTTATTGTTAGCCAACAAACCGGAAGCTTTTTCTAATTCATCCGCGAGATTGGCTATTGTCCATGATTTGAAGTGGGTCTGGTTCTTTTTGCACTGGCAACAAATCTGAGTACCGTCAGTTTTCCCGATCACCACATCGTCTACAGAATACGATACAGAATCTACCTCAATCCATCGATAGTCTGGATCAGACAGTACGGTCAATGCCCAATCAAATGCTACTAATGTTTGGTAGCCATCACCTCGGTTGGAGCGAATTCCTGCAATGCTCATCTCTTTGATCCCTGTTGCCAATTTCTCATTATCATGATCCAGCCAGTAATTTGAACTATGTCGAATATTTCATATGATACTCGACCAAGCGGGGATCCATACTCCCCAATATTTTCTACTATTCTCAGCAAATAAAGGACTTTGGCTAAGCATGACGAAACTTGATCACTGACCACCAAATATTATCAAGATATTATGCAAAGAATCATATGAAAAGCGCTTTGATTTTGAATGATTTACAAGGGTTGCTTTACATAATCACCTACTTTCCTAAATAAATACTCACAATTTGAATCCTTTCATGCCCCAGTTCCAGGCTGATAGTAAGACGAGCTTGCTGATCAACGGCCTTCTGTTCCGGTGTCAATGCTTTTGCCGTTGGGCCACCTGCCGCAGGTGACTTCCAGCCAGTCAATTCTTCATAGCGCTGCTGGGCATAGGCATGACGCAGGCCATGCATTTTGGAGAGTCCGGCATTTGCGGTATGGCGCTCATAGATTCGGAGTTGATGCCGGTAGTTGCGTGAGCTGGGGATGAGTGAGCCTTTCCCTGCCAATAGTCGGGCATGGTTGAGCGCTGCTCGTTGCGCCTCAGTTCGCACTGGGATTACCCGCGCCTTGCCGCCCTTGGTCCAGCTCTCTTTTAGGGCGATGTGGTCTCCTCTGTCAGCATAGTCTGGCTGGAATTTGATTGCCTCTTCTCGTCGCAGGCCAAAGGCTTGTTGCAATTCAAGGCTCATCCGAACATGCTGATCACCCACCTTTTCCAGATCCAGCGCAGTGATTACCGTTGCCTTGGAGATATTGGTCACATATTGCCGATCAGGAATGCCGTAGTGGTCATTCGACCGTGCCACCACATTCTGCCGGTTAACCTTATCTGCCCACCAACGAATGGTGCTGAGTCGGTTCTTGATGGTTCCGGTCGTTATTTCTTCTCGTTGCCAGTGTGCTACCAGTGCCTCGATATGTTTCGGCTTCAGTGATTGTGTATTCATCCGGCGATAGCCCAGCTCATGGAGCTGGTTGGCGATCAGAGTGAGCTGACGCTCCCGATCTGCCTGGGTTCTGTAGCTGCCGTCACGGTTGTTTTGGCAAAGTTGCTTGAGTTGGTAGTTCAGATCTCTCATAAGTGTCGGAGGCCTTGGCCTCAAATATCTGGTAAGTGTTTCTGATCACTTGGAGGCCTGAGCCTTCCAAGTCCGCATTAGCGGAACGATCATGGGACACAACTCCCATCCGACCTGAATGTGCCTGGTCACAGGCAACGCGGGTTATCCCCTGTTGGGGTTGGTCCGCGTAGACCAACATGCCCAGTAATGGGCGTTCTTCGGTTGTGGTGATAGCACCTCCTTTGAAGTATGCAGAATGGAGATTCTGCAAGTTGTGGAAGAGAGACCTCGACAGCACCTCCTAGGGTGATGGTCTTGGCTTGTGTGGATACAGGCTTGTGCCTGCTGGAAAATGGATCTTGCGACCCGTTTGGGTTGGAAGATGGATCAACGGCAGAATGCCGATGTGCTTCTCATGATCCTAATGCACTCATTTGCCACTGAGCCGCAGTGACGACGGATAAATTCTGTAAAAGCTCAGTAGAGGGCGGCAGTATAGGAACCCATCACGCGCCAGTCACGGCAATATTCCATCACAGTCCCGCACTGTTTCTGGGATCGCCGCCCTCGTCACTACCCCGCTTATGCTCACTAGTGACGAGTGCGGCTTCGCTACAGCTCAAGCAACACGCCAGGCTATGGCCTGTCATGCAGCTTGTAATTGGGGATTTGCAGCAGCCTTCGGTTCTGATTGACCTGACCACAGGGATCCACAGGCGCTGCTAGCGCAGCCCCGCTCCTGGCTACGCGATTTTTTGTGATCGCTTCACCGTAGCGGGCAAGGGCCTGGGGATTCTGTGGACAGCTCAGATTAAGCTGAGGGTGCTGTTTGCGTATTTACCCATACGTTTATGAAAGAAAATTGCATATCTTTTTCTTTCAAAAAACAGCAGGGTCTGTGACTTGGTTGGATCTACCAGGATGAGGCTACAATCTATGTACACACTGCCATAGTGTACGAAATTGGGACTTAATCATGGTTTTTGAATAGAGGTGCAATGTAACGATGCAGGGATTGCCCCTCTACTACTCCCATCGTAGCAGGCGCTTATGCAGAGTTCGCGATTATACTGAGTTTGAACATATGGGATGGTGGTTTCGGGAAAGCTATATCTTCTGCTCTTTAGCGTATGCACTCAGAATATCTATCCTTGATCACCTTAATCATCTGGAAGATGGAGCAGTCGCTCACTGCGCCAAATGCGGACGACCCTCACCTTTGTAGGTTCACGTCGATACACTATACGAAATGGCGGGTGGATGAGTTCCCTCAAAAATTGCTGGTCAAACTCTGGAACGATTCGACCGATATCAGGATGATCTTGCAATGCTTCCACCCTATCAAAAACCTCTCGAACAAACCGATCCCCCACATCGGAAACACCTTGTTCGGTATACCACTGCTTGATCTCTTCAAGATCTTCAATTGCAGATTCTGCAAAGCTGATACTGATCCTGGACATGGACTACTTCAACCCGAGTCGTGACTTTGCCTCAGCCAGGGATATCTCACGGCCCGCATCAAGATCAGCCAACCCCGTTACAACAGCCCGCATAAAGGCACGCTCCTCTTCAGCCTCCTCGTAATCAGCAACCGATTGAACCACTGCGACCCCTCGCCCCCGACTTGTCAGTAGTACAGGCCGGTGAACCTCTGCCACATGCTTAACCACCCGTCCCGGATTAACCTTAAGATCTGTGAGTGGAATAATATCTTCTGAGAATTTCATATTCATAGCATCTACCTCTAAATCTACCTACCACCGAGTTTAGCACCAGTTAAAAGCACCCGCAACAGGTCATTTAAGTTCTTGCTATCAAATTGCTAGCTAATGGCCCGCCCAAGCGCAAGTTGCCACACCTAGGAGTCTGTCGGATTTAGCGACGTATCCCTATAGAATAGGCTCATCGTACCAAGAAGAGATCGACATCACCATGTCAGGCAAATTCCAGCCCATCAATCGAGATACCGCGTACCTGTTGCCGCCCTCACTACAAGA
>JAJRZI010000151.1 GCA_024275295.1 Gammaproteobacteria bacterium
GCAATATACCTGGAGAAAAGGCCTGCATCTCAGCAGAAAATGTAATTTCCCGAACCAAAATTTTGGAGGCGGGTATCGAACCGACACAGAGTATTTCTGCGTCAGACAGTTAAACCCGACAGACTCCTAGAAAAATCAGTTAAGCCGTAGCGAGAGCGGCTAAGGTGCTTAAGATACAGGATTTTCCCCCGCATTTTGAACGATTGCATATCACCCATGCGGTGAGTTTAAAATGTGGGGGAAAATCCTGTAGATTGAGTGCATTAGACGCTCGCAGTAGGCTCAACTGATTTTTCTAGGTTTAATGGCGCTCTATCTGCTTCCGCACATCATCCATATCCAGCTCTTTTGCCTTGCGAACAACCTCCCTGAACGCAGACTCAGCCAATGCACCAGGCTGGTTAAAAACCACAATCTGTTCACGCAATATCATAATTGTTGGAACAGTTCGTATATTGAGTTTGGTCGCTATTCCCTGCTGCTCTTCCGTATTAACCTTGGCAAACAGGATTTCAGGAAACGCTTCGGCAATCTTTTCAAAAACAGGGGCAAATGATCGACAGGGTCCACACCAGGGCGCCCAGTAATCAATAATAACAAGATCATGCGCTGTCACTATCCGCTCAAAACTGTTTTCAGACAAATCTATAATCGGCATACGGCTACCCTATAACGTAAAAAAGGCGCCTCATGTAACATGAGGCGCCTTTTTATTGGAGATTACTACTGTTTTACCAGCTGTAGCATCAGCCCATTCAAGCGACTGACAAAACTCGCTGGATCTTTCAGCTGCCCACCCTCAGCCAACAGCGCTTGATCAAACAGTACTTTTGACAGATCAGCAAAGCGCTCTTCATCTGGCTCACTGTCCAGATGATGAATCAATGGGTGGTCAACATTGATCTCCATAATCGGCTTTGTTGAGGGCGCCTCCTGGCCAACTGATTTCAGCAGCCGCTCAAGATTGGCACTCATATCGGTATCATCAACTACAAGACAGGCTGGAGAATCCGTCAAACGTGAGCTGACGCGCACCTCTTTAACCGCATCCTCGCCCAGTGCATTCTTTAGGCGCTCGATCAGCCCGGCATGCTCCTTGGCGACCTCTTCATGCACCTTCTTCTCTTCCTGATCTTCCAGCTCACCCAGATCCAGTTCACCCTTGGCCACTGATTGCAGCTTCTTATCCTTATATTCCATAAGGTGAGATAGCAGCCACTCATCCACACGATCAACCAACAACAGCACTTCAATACCCTTCTTACGGAAGACTTCCAGGTGCGGGCTGTGACGCGCTGCAGGCATGCTATCAGCCGTGATGTAATAGATCTTATCCTGCCCCTCTTTCATACGACCGATATAGTCATCAAGCGAGACATTCTGCTCATCACCCTCATTGTGGGTACTGGCAAAGCGCAACAGACCGGAGATGCGCTCTTTATTGGCCATATCTTCCCCTGGCCCCTCTTTCATCACCTGGCCAAACTGCTCCCAGAACTCCGTATATTTCTCTGGCTCTTTCTTGGCCATCTTCTCCAGCAGGCTCAGTATCCGCTTGATGTTGGCCGTGCGTATGCTGTCTATCTTGCGGCTATGCTGGAGGATCTCACGCGAGACATTCAGTGGCAGATCATCGGAGTCCACAATACCTTTCACAAACCGCAGGTAGTGAGGCATCAGCTGATCTGCTTCATCCATAATGAAGACACGACGCACATAGAGCTTGATCCCATGCTTCTGATCCCTGTCCCACAGATCAAAAGGGGCACGTTTTGGAATATAGAGCAGCGAGGAGTACTCGTTGGTTCCCTCTACCCGGTTATGGGCATGAGCGAATGGCTCTTCAAAATCATGCGAGACGTGCTTGTAGAACTCGGCATACTCTTCATCAGAGATCTCGGATTTGGGACGCATCCAAAGCGCTGATCCTTTATTGACGACTTCATATTCAGGCGCCTCTTCCTTTTTATCCTCATCCCCCTCTTCACCTGGCGGCACAGGATAGACCTCTTTGAGCATCTCGATTGGCATTGCGACATGATCGGAAAACTTACTGATCACAGAGCGCAGTCGATAGCTTTCAAGAAATTCACTCTCATCCTCACCCAGATGCAGGATGACATCGGTTCCGCGCCCCGGTTTATCAACCGTCTCCAGGGTATAGGTACCTTTGCCGTCAGACTCCCAGCGCACACCATGCTCAGCACCAAGACCTGCACGGCGGGTGATCAATGTTACCTTGTCCGCCACAATAAAAGAGGAGTAGAAACCCACGCCAAACTGACCGATCAGCTGACTGTCTTTGGACTGATCGCCCGTCAATGCCTCAATAAACTGCCGGGTACCGGAATTCGCGATGGTACCAATGGTCTCCATCACTTCCTGGCGGTTCATGCCAATACCATTGTCAGAGATAGTGACCGTGCGTTTGTCTTTATCGAACTCGACCCGAATCTTTGGCTCTGGATCATCCTCAAACAGTGCTTCATCCGTCAGCGCTTCAAAACGCAGCTTCTCAGCAGCATCAGAGGCATTTGAGATAAGCTCGCGCAGAAAGATCTCCTTGTTGCTATACAAAGAGCGAATCATCAGGTTCAAAACCTGACTCACTTCTGCCTGAAAATCCAGGGTTTCCTTATGTGCTTCAACTGTCATGACCGTTCCAATCCTCCGGGTATATTGTTAAAAGGGGTGTAATGAATTTTATAGGCAGACGCTGCCAGTGGCCTATAGATGGGGGCAGGAGTGGGTTTTTCAATTGCAAAAGACAACATCTCTGCCACTGCCCGCGGGGGCTATCAAAAATAGGGGTGAAATGAGCTATTTGAGAGGAGATCAGGCGAAGAGATCAATCCCCAGCATGCCACTGACGCGGTCACGCTCCTCATCAGCCGCCAGACTTTCATAGGCACTGACAGCACGCTGGGACTGTAATGCATAGTTTTCCTGTACAATACCACGCGCTGCACGACCAGCCAGGCGCTGCTCCATCAACCGGGACGCCTCCAGATTCAGGATCTGCGGCACCTTCTCAGGAGGGGGGCGACGATTCTCCTCCGGCCTCTCATGCTCAGGTTTTTGCGCAAAGGTCTGCGCAATCCCTGGGGCCGGATAATTACTGATGGATAGAGAGGAGACCATCGCTAATAGCCAGAACCATATCTATTGAACCTAGTGTGGTGTAACGTACAAAGGGTACAGACGCTGAATATGCTCAGCCCGGTGGCCAATTCATGCGACGACCGCCCAGAACATGCATGTGAATATGGAAGACGGTTTGACCCGCGCCCTCATTGCAGTTTAGCACCATCCGGTAACCTTGCTCGCTGAGACCATCAATCTCAGCGACCTTTTGAGCGCTCAGCACCAATTTGCCCATCAGTTCAGCATCCTCTGGCTGGAGATCATTGATGGTGCTGTAGTGCTTTTTGGGAATCACCAGAACATGGGTAGGTGCCTGGGGACTGACATCCCGAAAAGCCAGCACATCATCATTTTCGTACACTACATCGGGCTGAATTTCGCCACTGACCATTTTGCAGAAAATACAGTCTGTCATTACTCATCTCCTGGTAGATATTATTGGCGAGTACTACAGATCTTGTCGCCCCATAAAGGCATGAGAGAGGGTGCCACCATCGACATATTCCAATTCACCACCCAAGGGGACACCATGGGCAATACGTGTGGCGCGTATCGCTTGCAAACGCGCCATCTCACCAATGTAGTGGGCTGTGGCCTCCCCTTCCACCGTTGGGTTGGTGGCAAGGATAATCTCTTTGACTGCACCTTCAGCCAACCGCTTCTCCAACAGATCCAAACCAATCTCTTTGGGGCCAATACCATCCAGCGGTGAGAGCCGCCCACCAAGGACAAAATAGAGTCCCCGGTAGTCAATCGCCTGCTCTATAGCCAACAGCTCCGCGGGCGTCTCCACCACACAGAGCTGGCTGTCATCACGCTTTGGATTGGCACAGTGATGGCATATCTCACGCTCACTCAGGGTGCGACAGCGGTTGCAGTGGCCGATATTGTCTACCGCTGCAACCAGCATATCGGCCAGATGCCGGGCACCCGGACGATCACGCTCCAGTAGATGGAAGGCCATGCGCTGGGCTGATTTCGGGCCGACGCCGGGTAGGCAGCAGAGCGCGTCAATCAGCCGAAAAAGCAGGGGTTGCTGAGACACCTATCTGAACTAGAATGGCATCTTGAAGCCGGGGGGCAGGTTCAGCCCCGCCGTCATGCCTGCCATACTGTCCTGGGCCTTGGCTGCAACCTTGTGTACCGCATCATTCATCGCCGTAGCAACCAGATCTTCCAGCATCTCTTTGTCATCGCCCATCAGGCTGTCATCAATATTGACACGACGCACTTCATGCTTGCCGTTCATCACCACCTTGACCAGCCCGGCACCCGATTCACCTGTCACCTCCTCCTGTGCTAGCTGTTCCTGGGCCTTTTGCATCTCCTCCTGCATCTTCTGGGCCTGCCGCATTAGATTGCCAATACCACCTTTCATCATTTGACACCTTTAAATTGATATAGAAAAAACCAAATATTTATTACTACTACTGATCGACAGGCTGCACAGAGCCTGGAACCAGATTACCTGAAAACGTCTCTTCCACACTGCGCACCATGGGATCATCCGCCATGCTCTGTTCCGCCTGGCGCTGCCGATCCGCCTGGGCGCGTACCTGCCGCTGTGCTGGCGTCTCGCTCTGAGGCTGTTCGACCCTGATCTCCAGTTTGACTTTACTGCCACAGTAGTGCTCCAGGGCTTGCTGGAAATTCTGCTCTGAACGGGCTGTACACATCCCCTGATGTGCAGGGTCAAGGTGCAGTTTCAGTGTGCCGTCACACCAGCTCTCATAGGTGCAGTTATTTGCCAGTTGCCGCGCTATGCCACCCAGCTTTAGCTGCTCAATAACATGATGCCAGTTGCTGAACTCTTGTACAGCAGCAGGCGCCGCGCTCGCTGCATTCTGGTTTGCTGATTTGCTTTGAGGGGGTACAGCTGGTTTTGAAGCGGGCTGTGGCCGCACCTGAACAGCTGGCGTTGGCATGCGCTGAACGCCCCCATTATCAGGTCGAAATGCCAGCATTCTTAGCAACACCATCTCAAAGCCGCTGCCAGGGTCTGGCGCCAACGGCAGATCCCGCTGCCCTACCAAGCCAATCTGGTAGTAGAGCTGTACATCTTCTGGCGTCAGGCGCCCTGCCAATGATTCGATCTGCGCCCTGTCTCCCGCATTGTCATCCAACGCATCAGGCACCATCTGCACCAAGGCAATACGATGCAACAGAGAGAGCAGCTCCTGCAATGCTGCGGTAAAGTCCGGAGCCTGTTCAGCCAGACTGGCGACCTGCGCCATAACCCGTTCTGCATCCTGATCAGCCAGCGCCTCCAGCAGGTTATGAACCTGATCTCTAGAGAGGGTACCCAGCATGCTGCGCACGTCTGACTCAGAAACCTGACCGGCACCAAAGGCAATGGCCTGATCCATCAGACTCAGCGCATCACGCATACTGCCATCAGCTGACTGGCTGATATGAATCAGAGCTGCACGATCATATTTTATCCCTTCCTGATCCAGAATCTTCTGCAGTTGATCGCAGATCTGCTCCAATTGCAGGCGTTTAAGATTGAATTGGAGGCAGCGTGAGAGCACCGTTACCGGCATCTTCTGTGGATCTGTGGTTGCCAGGAGAAACTTTACGTGGGGCGGGGGTTCTTCCAGGGTCTTGAGCAGCGCATTGAAACTGCTGTCAGAAAACATGTGCACCTCATCGATGAGGTAGACCTTGTAACGCCCGCGCACCGGGGCGTAGGGGACATTATCCAGCAGTTCACGGGTCTGATCGACCTTGGTGCGGGAGGCCGCATCCACCTCCAGCAGATCGACAAAACGCCCCTCATCGATTTCACGGCAGGCACTGCATTCGCCACAGGGGGTGGAGCTGACACCCTGCTCACAGTTCAGTGATTTGGCAAAGATACGCGCCAGGGTGGTTTTGCCCACCCCACGGGTGCCGCAAAACAGATAGGCATGGTGCAGCCGGTCATGATCCAGGGCATTACTGAGGGCACGCACTACATGCTCTTGGCCAACCAATTCACCAAACGTATGGGGGCGCCACTTACGCGCCAGAACCTGGTAGGACATAGAATGAATTCAGATATCGAAAAACAGTGAGTTTACAGCAACACGCGGAACGATTCACGGAGAATGGTGGTAACCCGCACCAGCCACACCCCGGCACACGAGTCCACCGCTGCGGCTGCTCCCTTCCGGGCCTGACCGGGTTCACGGTTTTCTGTTGCGAGGGGACCAGCACGGGTCACCATAAAGCGGCGAGGATTATAGCCCTGAACGTATCCTTTTCACAAAGGGAATCTGCAAAACAGCCAGATCTCAGTCTGTTTTTTCCGTCTCGGCAGGGATTAACCATGCCACAAACTGATCTGGAAGCGGGACAGTGGCCACATCCGTTGCGGTCGCATGCTCTGCCTGAAAGGTATGAATATCGTCAATACGGTGCTCGGACAGGGGATGTGTACTGAAAAACTCCGGCATCTGCAGCGCCTCCCCTTCACGCTCTTGCTGCTGCAGAACCTTAAACAGCAGATCAGCGCCATCGACATGGCCATAGCGTCGATACAGTGCATTCAATGCGGTCTGATCCGCCTCTCTCTCCTGATCACGGCTGAATTTTAGAACCGTCACTCCTCCCGTATTGGCCAAGACCTGATCTGTCATGGCGTTACCCAATGTACTGCTCACCATGGTGATAGCCAGCCCGAAAATAATACCGCGCCCCATACTGCGGATAGGGTGGCGATATTTGATATGCGCAATCTCATGCGCCAGCACCATAGCCACTGCATTTTCATTCGGCAGCTTCTCCAGCAAGCCACGAAACATAAAGATATGCCCACCCAGGGTGGCAAAGGCATTGACCAGATCATCATCCACATAGTGCACAGTCAGCTGCATTTCAGGAGGGAGACCCTCTTCAGCCGCTATTTGATCCGCCAATCCATTCAGATAGCTCTCGATGGGTAGCGGCTCAGCCCCCTCTGCAGGAATACCATCCGTCACCCGGGTTACCAGCTGCATCTCCGACTCAAAGGGGATATATACCGCCAAACGATCTGCCAACAGGGTCAATACCACAACCACAATCAGTACGCCCCCCAAGACACCACCCGTCAGCAGGAAGAACTCCTTCAGCGGATGCTGGGTGCTGGCATTTATCCCTTCAGGGATTTTGGGGTTACTGTATTCCATAAACCTTAATCAGAAGTGGGGGTTTAGTCCCACAGGAGGTTGGCAGGGCTAAAGCCCCGCTTCTGAAGTACTAGTTCACTGTTTGATCAGCACCGTTCCATACGCCATGACCTCAACCGCACCGACACCATTCTTCCGGCCTTTATGGATACTTGAAGTCTCCAGTTTGACGTTAAATATAATATGTCCATCAAAGGCCCTGGCCTCCTCTTTCATTCGCAGGATGGCTTCCCGACGCGCCCTGTCCAGCAGTAATTCATAGGCCGTCACACGACCTCCAATCAGATTACGCAGGCCCGCAATAAACCGCTTAAAATAGTCAACCGATATCACCACGCTGCCACTGACCAGTTCAGCATCAACCGCTTTGCTCAGCGGTGGAAACTTTGTTGTGACCGCTGGAATATCCCGAAACTCTTTTTCGCGCCGGATAATTGATTTGTAATGCTTCAACTCGGCATATCGGCCAAAGCCATAACCGAGCGCTAAAAGCACCATAAAAATAGTCAGATCAGCCATGGGATCTACTCCAGCACAACCGCTGTGCCGTAGGCAAACAGCTCTGCTGCGCCTGCAGCAACACTGGATGTTGAAAAACGCACATTCAGCACCGCATTGGCACCTACCGCTTCTGCTTGTTGAATCATCCGCTCCGTCGCCTCTTCGCGTGACTCCTGCAGCAGCTCGGTATAACCCTTCAGCTCACCACCAAAGATATTTTTCAGGCCCGCCATAATATCCCGCCCAATATGCTTGGCTCTTACCGAACTGCCCTGTACCAACCCCAGATGTTTGGTTATACGTTTGCCGGGAATAATCTCTATATTTGTCACTAGCATCAATCGATCCTCATTTTTTTCTAACAATCCTGAATTCCAGCATTCTGTTTTCTAGCGACCCGATGCCACAAACACTTAAGCTTTCTATTCTATCTTATCCAAACTATTGCTAAAGTGGTCGCGATAGCTGCCGCTGAATGATTATTCTATATACACTAACGCCATACAGAAGCATGTAAGGAAAAGCTGATGACAGACCACAACTTTGATGATGAAGAACAGATGCCATTGTGGGATGTTGCACTGGCCGCCCTGGTAACCGAGAAGTGCCAAAATAAAAACAAGCCACTGCATATTGCTGATTTTCAACAGCTATCCACAAAATATGCCATCCGTTTTGATGACATCATGGATACCGTGTTACGCATGGTCATCCACAAAAAATGGGTTTATACAGAGGCAGATGGCAGCGTACGTCAGATCACCCAGGATGAATTTGACACCATGCATAAAGGCGGCCGGCTGGTAAACAGTGACCTCACAGAGTTGGATGGCAACTGGAGTCCGGCAGAGCAGTAAACTGCACTCATCCTCTATCGCAGCCTCTGCAGATAGACCTGCGCCTGCTGGCGGGCCGCATCAAAGAGAGGGGGTGCATACGTGATAAATTGCTGGAACAGGCGCACAGCCTCCGGGCGCGCTCCTTTCATATAATATTGCGTTGCCAGATTAAACACCGCTTCATAGTTTTTCGGGTCAGCCTCTACTGCATATCGATACTGCAGGAAAGCATCCGCCTGGCGCCCCGTCATCAGATAGACATTACCCAGCTGGTTGTGAGCCAATGAGTGCCCTGGCTTCAATCTCAGGGCATGCAGCAGCGCCGGCTCTGCCTCTGAGAAAAGTCCGGCCATGCCCAATTCCGTTCCCAGGTTATACCAGGGGCGAAATTTGTTGGGTGACTTTGTTGCACAGTCACGTAAAAAAACCAGTGGCTCAGACCAGACTTTGTTGCGTTCATAGCTGGCAACCGAGAGCGGAGCCAACAACACCGACAGAAGCAGCAGCATCACCCACTGGCCCATCCGCACAAAATCCACCAGTAGATTGGTTATCAGCAGCACCAAAAAGGCCATGGGCAGATACATTCTGTGCTCAAACACCAGCTCCAGATTAATGGGGCCAGACTCCAACAGATGAAACAGCGCATAACCTAAAAGCGGAAAACCATAACGCGGGAAACGGCGGCATAACCAGATCGTACCAACCAGTAACAACAGGCACCCCATCATGGCCGCCCCTGTTGTCCATGGCTGAAACAGTGAGGTTGAGAGTACAAAATCATGTTCCAGATTTAACCGGGAAGGGTCTGGCCATACCAGCAGGCTCAGGTAGAAAAACTGCACCCTGGCTTCCGTCAAAACACGCTCCACTCCAGTGAATTCCCGCCCGGGGAGGAGTTCATTCCATCGAATCAGGTGGGATGCGTAGTAGAGTTGGCTGAACCCTATTGCCAGTAGCACGATAACAAACAGCACCATCAGGGAGAGTCGGGGCAGCCCCACTCGCTGGATGATGGTGCACACCCTCTCCCGCCAATGCAGCGGGTAAAAGCACACCTCAAACAGCAGCAGGAGCAGCGGCAGCATCAGTGCAATCTCTTTATTGCCCAATGCCAATAGAAAACAGATCGCACTCAGAAAAAACCAGATGGTGGTTCGTGCATCCTTGTGCAGGCGAGCTGTGAGATAACAGCCGAAAGAGAGCAGGGTAAAGAGTGTTGCCAATGAGGTCATGCGCTGCACAGCATAAGTCACTGCCTGAATATTCAGTGGGTGCAGCAGAAACAGGGCTGTCGCCAGAATGGCGAAAAAGAGTTTCCTTTCTAATTTAGTTGGACCTGATGCCCCCACTCCGGCAAACAGAACGGCCACCCATACCAATGCCATACCTACCAGCAGGTGGATGATGAGATTCACCCAATGGTATCCCGCCGGGTTTAACCCATCAAAAAGATGATTAAGCGCAAAACTAAGGTTGGACACTACCCGCCCAGGCAGGAGCGCCCTATCCATCACCTGCCATACGCCATCCAGCGACAGTTTTGTCCAATACAGCGCAGGCACTTCAACAATATTATTCAGATCATCAAAGTAGAAGCCCGCCTGCATGCCCGGCCAGTAGACCAGCACCGTAAGCGCCAGCAGCAGGCCGCCCAATAACAGGGAGGGCCAGCATGGCCAGGCACGATCAGGGGGTCGGATTTCTGTACTCAATACGTTGCCACCCTTTATCTGTCCAACGGATTTCACGTGTCGGCCAGTAGTGATTGTCAGGTTTCAGCGTGACTACGCTCTCTCGTCCAAACAGGTTCACTGTTTTAAGACGTAGCGAATCACGTCCCTCTCTCTCTTTAGCCAGTTTTAGAAAACCATCTAAATCAGAAACAGGCTCGCCATCCAGTGCAATAATGCGCAGCAGTGGAGACAACCTGTAACGGCTGGCAGGCGACCCCCGCCATACAAATGAGACAAAGACACCTTCCTGACTAACACTGCGCTGGGCCGCAAGTGCGCGGTGCGGCGCTTGCAGCAAAGCGCCGGCCCACTGCACAATATGATCAGTCCCCTGCCCGGTATAACGTACCGTTGGCACCGTCAGGGTCAGCTCCTGTCCGGTTCGAATCACAGTGACTTCAACTGAGGGTTTGTTGCTCAGCTTCTCGACATCACGAAAATCATGCACCCGCTGGCCATCAATCGCCACCAGCAGGTCACCCTCTTTAAATCGTTCTGCTGCCGGTGTACCGGCCACCTTACGCCCAATAGCCAGTAGCTGGCGATGATTGCCATTATGCTGCATCTTGTCAGACCAGCTGGCAGGCAAGCCCAGTTTACGCGCCTGTGAAAGCGTTATTGCAAACAACTCCACATCCAGCGAATAGACTTCAATCGCTTTACAGCAACGCCACTGATCCAATAGATCTTTGAACAGTTCAGCAGGAAGACCAGCATGAAATTGGGTGAATTTACCCCCCAGACTGTAGGAGAAGCTGGCCCACAACGCCTGCACCCGCCCCTGCCCATCGACCAGAACACCGCCCAATGTGGGGGGAGGATTATTGATATTGATCGACTCTACATTGGTCTCACGAAATGCCGGAATTTTTGACAGTGGGATCAGTAGCGGCTCAACGGTCGCCACTTGCAGATCATGGATCTGCACCCGCTGACTCTCCGTAACGCCAATCAGACCGACCGCATCGCCTGGGGTCAGTGGTTCGGTATTCAGTTCTGCACTTTTTACCGGCGTATCCCCCAGCAGTGCTGGATCATACTGCACAAAGGCCAGGTTATGGATCGGGTGTACAAAAACCACCTTTCCAGGTATCTCAACCGCACCGGCAAAGGTCAGGCGTACATCACCCATCGCAACAGGCACCGTATTTCGGTCGGTCACCAACAACCCATGTTCAGCATCCAGCACCAGCCCAGCACCCACATAGTGATTGCCAGCGACCCCATCCAGCCGATACGGGACATCGAAAGTGATGTAGGCCAATGACGATGCCACACGCTGTAGCCGGGGATCACTATAGGATTGAAAACGGGCGGTTCCACCTGAAACAGCCACTCTGCCTGCTTCTGCCGGCTCCATTTCACAAGCCCAATAGCCGGCCTGGTCATCCCGCCGGCAACGCTCAATCGGGAACCAGCGTCGATCAATGGTCAATACCGACACCTGCTCCCGGGTGGGTTCCCGAAAATCATAATAGCGCACCATCACTTCCTGGCCATCAGCCAACCCCTTCAGGATTTCGGTAAAGGTATCCAGATCCGGCGTCTCTTTCTCATCCAGTTTAACAATGACTGATCCATTGAAAACACCTGCTTTGCCAAGAAGATAACCCGGTTGCGCCACATAGACGCCACGCAGGGGTTTATTCAGCTGCCGGGCCTGCTGATAGGAGAGATTATTGACCACCCCTTCACCAAAGGAGAGAAAGCTGTCCGGTGTCACCTTGTGCAGATCCGCCACCGAGACCTCCAACTCCAGGGGTTGGCCTGCCCGCTCCACCAGCAGCTTAACCGTCTCACCCACACGTTCATCCAACAGGGCATCCAGTCTGGCAAACTGGTTGATCCACTCACCCTCTGCCTTTACCAGAATATCACCGGGCTGCAGGATGCCATCAGCAGGACCCTCGGGTAAAATGGCAGCAACCACCAGCATGCCAACCCCCATATCCCTGGCGCGGAGTTGCTGCTCTGTCTCCGGACGCAACCCCAACCGGCGCAGCTCATAATAGGGTCGATACCTGAAGGTGGTCAGCAACCCACCACGGGTGACCGGCTTGCCCTGCTGGATCAACTTCAGCGCCCGTTTGACTCGATCCAGTGGCAAAAAGCAGCTTGAGGCCGCCATCTGGTTGCCCCCTGCATTCAGTGCCAGCACATTCCCGTCAATATCGACTACCGGGGAGCCTGATGAGCCACCACTCACGCTGGAAGCAGCCTGGATATAAAAGGTATTGAAGTCGTTATAACGCCCTAGACCATAGAAAGGGGCGGCGCGATCCAGGCGTGCCAGCGTACCGGCAAGGATGGAGCGCTGCTCTCCTGCATCATTCCCAATGACCCTGATTTCACGGCCAACCTCCGCGGCCCCAGGCTTCAGTTTCAGCGCCTCTGGCTGGATATATTTCAGTGCCTTTGGGTCAAAGCGAAAGATGCCAAAATCATGAATAGGATCCCGGTAGATCGGGGTCAGCACCACATCTTCACGATTTTCAAAGAAGGCCTCTGCAATGACAGGCCCTGGCTGAACCACATGGCGATTGGTCAGAATCAACCCCTGCTCAGCATCCACAATAAAACCTGTGGCCTCGGTGCTGCTGTTGCTGGCGGTATCAAAGGCGCGCGCCGCATCCACTCGAATAGCCACAACAGCTGACGAGACCCGCTGTACGGTCTCACCCCACTGCTCAGGCTCCTGGCTCCATACAGGGGATACCACAAACAGTATGAGCAGCATATAGGCAAGTAGTAGAACTCTTTTCATTGCAATATCTCAATGGGCAGCCAGAAGGCTGCTTATCTGTATAGGTTGGTATTATATCGACAACATCCCTACTTTTTTTACTGCAAAAAAGAAGGGGCCAATGGCCCCTTCTTTAGTACCGACATGACAGACCGATCAACCCTGATCAACACCCTTCATGCTAAGACGGATACGGCCCTGCTTATCAACTTCCAGAACCTGAACCTTAACCTTATCACCTTCAGAGAGTTTGTCGCTCACCTTCTCAACCCGCTCTTCACAGATTTGAGAGATATGCACCAGACCATCTTTACCCGGCAGAATGGTAACAAAGGCACCAAAGTCCATCAGACGGGCAACCTTGCCGTCATAGATGGTGCCGACCTCTACATCAGCGGTAATCAGCTCGATGCGTTTTTTGGCCTCTTCACCGGCAGCCCGGTCAACAGAGAAGACCTTGACCATGCCGTCATCACTGACATCGATGGTAGCGCCTGTCTCTTCGGTAATGCTGCGAATGGTCACGCCGCCTTTACCGATGACATCACGGATCTTGTCCGGGTTGATCTTGATGGAGAGGATGCGCGGCGCATACTCTGACATCTCTTCACGGTAGGTATCGATATCCTTGCTCATCTCATCCAGGATATGCAGACGACCCTCTTTGGCCTGATCAAGCGCTGCCTCCATGATTTCACGTGTGATACCCTGGATCTTGATATCCATCTGCAACGCAGTAATACCATCGGTGGTACCTGCTACTTTGAAGTCCATATCGCCCAGATGATCCTCATCACCCAGGATATCGGTCAGCACAGCAAAGGCGCCTTCATCTTTGATCAGTCCCATGGCAACACCAGCAACTGGTGCCTTAATAGGTACACCTGCATCCATCAGCGCAAGACTGGTGCCACAGACACTGGCCATTGAGCTGGAACCGTTGGATTCAGTGATTTCAGAAACGACACGGATGGAGTATGGAAATGTCTCCATATCCGGCATTACAGCCTGGATACCACGTTTTGCCAGACGGCCATGACCAATCTCGCGTCGCTTGGGGCCGCTCATGAAACCGGTTTCACCCACACAGTAGGGAGGGAAGTTGTAGTGCAGCATGAAACGCTCGCGATACTCCCCTTCCAGTGCATCGATGATCTGAGAGTCACGTTCGGTGCCCAGTGTAGTGACCACAATTGCCTGAGTCTCGCCACGGGTAAACAGTGCAGAACCGTGGGTGCGATCCAGTACGCTGGTACGTACTTGAATGGGACGCACGGTGCGAGTATCACGACCGTCAATGCGCGGCTCACCTTCCAGGATTCTGGAACGCACGATCCGCTTCTCCAATGCAGAGACGGCATCACGTACCTCTGCCTCTGGCGGGGCACCCTCTTCTTCGCCACACAGCTGCTCAACAACTGAAGCACGTATCTCGCTCATGCGATCCTGACGCGCCATTTTGTCTGCAATCGTATAGGCTGCCGTCACATCTGTTGCACAGGCTGCTGCTACCTTTTCAGCAATGGATGCATCTTTCTCAGGTGCGGTCCAATCCCAAGATGGATTACCCACTTCCTCGGCCAGCTCATTGATGCTCTGAATAGCAACCTGCATCTGCTCGTGGCCAAACAGAACCGCACCCAGCATCACCTCTTCAGAGAGCTGGTCAGCTTCAGATTCAACCATCAGCACCGCATTCTCGGTGCCTGCTACAACCAGATCCAGATCAGAATCGAGCAACTCTGATCGAGTAGGGTTAAGCAGGTATTGACCATCCTTATAGCCAACACGTGCTGCACCAATAGGACCACTAAATGGCATTCCAGAGATAGCCAATGCAGCAGATGCACCAATCATGGCAGGAATATCAGGGTCTATCTCCTTATTCAGAGAGATAACCGTAGCAACCACCTGCACCTCATTGAGAAAACCTTTTGGAAACAGTGGACGCAAAGGGCGATCAATAAGACGACTGGTGAGTGTATCTTTCTCTGTTGGGCGCCCTTCACGGCGGAAAAAACCACCAGGGATACGGCCAGCAGCGTAAACCCGCTCTTGATAGTTGATGGTCAGAGGTAAAAAATCACGGCCAGGCTGTGCTTCTTTCTTCCCTACTGCAGTCACCAGAACGGTAGTACCTTCAACATCGACAATAACAGCGCCATCTGCTTGACGAGCAATCTCGCCCGTCTCCATGGTGACCTTGTGGGCACCAAGTTGAAACTCTTTTTTAATCTGGGTCACTATATGATCCTCAGTAAAATAGTCGATTAGCGACGTAAGCCAAGACGGGAAATCAGCGTACGATAACGCTCAAGATCTTTTCCTTTGAGGTAATCCAGCAGCTTGCGCCGTGAATTAACCATGCGTACCAGACCGCGGCGGGAGTGGTGATCATGCTTGTGATCAGCAAAATGCCCGGATAGCTGGTTGATGCGATTTGTCAGCAACGCGGCCTGAACCTCAGGTGAACCTGTATCTCCTTCGCCACGCTGATACTCTTTAACGATTGCACTCTTTTCTTCTGCGCTCATTGTCATGAGAAATTCCTCTCAGTTAAGTTAATAAAAATATTGCCTCTCCAACAATGAGTTCAGGGAGGCATTGCAAAAATCTACATAAGCCGCTTAGGCGCGACTTTACCATCATCCTGTATCTGACCTACACCAATAAATTGGGTTTTATCTGCATAGAGCCGCACCCAGCCATCCGTTGGAGCCTTAGGTACCAGCACAGGCTGCCCCTGACGCAGGTAAAAAGCTGCATCAGCAGACAATTGAACCTCAGGCCAATCAGCCACAGCACTGTCCATGGGCAGTAGCAGTTGATCCAACGCATCCATTCCCTGCTCTGCAGTTGATTCAATAGTTGCTGCATCGACCATGCCGTTCACACTAAAAGGGCCAACCTCAGTGCGTCGCAACGCGGATACATGTGCGCCACAACCCAGCTGCTCGCCAATATCCTCAGCAAGTGTTCGAATATAGGTGCCTTTTGAACATTTCACATCCAGCTCAAATTCAGGCAGGTCAACTGACAACAGGCTTATCTCATGAATGGTTACCGTGCGAGGCTTACGCTCCACCTCAATACCTTTGCGCGCCAGCTTGTAGAGCCGCTCACCATTATGCTTTAACGCTGAATACATCGGCGGCAACTGTTGAATCTCTCCCTCAAAACCGTTCAACGCTGTGCGGATATCCTGCTCGGTAATATCACTGCAGGGGCGCGTCTCCACTATGTCGCCTTCAGCATCGGCCGTCGTTGTGGTGACACCCAGCTTTATCTTTACCTGGTAGCGCTTATTGGCATCCAGGAGATAGGCAGAAATCTTGGTGGCTGCGCCGAAACAGATCGGCAATAGTCCATCCGCCAACGGATCAAGGCTGCCCGTATGACCTGCCTTGCGTGCACGAAAAATATTTTTAACCTGCTGCAGTGCGGCATTCGAGGATATGCCCAGGGGTTTATCCAGCAACAGGATGCCTTGAACATCCCGTCCTCGCTGTTTCTGACGTCGACGACCCATTACTCTTCCTGATGTTTTGCCTGATCTATCTCTACCGCCTCTTCAATCATTGCAGAGAGGTTGGCGCCATGCTCAATAGAGTCGTCATAGATGAACTTTAACTGCGGGATGGTTCTCAGTTTCATTCGATGCCCAAGTTCATGACGCAAGAATGAAGCGCTGTTGTTCATGATTTTTGTGATGGCCGCATGCTCACTCTCACTGCCCATGGTCGTAAAAAAGACCTTGGCATGTGAAAAATCACGCA
>JAJRZI010000152.1 GCA_024275295.1 Gammaproteobacteria bacterium
CTGGCGAGTCGAACCCAGCAGTCTACAGAAGAGATCAACCAGATGATTGAGAAGCTTCAAGCTGGCTCTAAGCAGGCTGTTCAGGTGATGGGTCAGAGTCGGGAGCAGGTGCAGACCGCAGTTGAGCAAGTGACTTCAGCAGGCTCATCCCTTGCTGCGATTTCAACGTCTGTTGGGCATATCAATAATATGAGTGTTCAGATTGCCAATGCTGCAAAAGAGCAAAGTGTAGTATCAGAGGAGATGAATCGTAATATTATAAATATAAATGATATGGCATCTCATAATGTTGCTGCATCAGAGCAGATTGCTGCTGCAAACCATGGCTTGGCAACAATGGCTACAGAGCTTCAGGGGCTGATTACTCAATTTAAAATTTGATTAGCACATTTCTGACTTTTCAGCGCAGTTGATGCACAGCGTAGTGGCGGGGTTAATCTCAAGCCGTTTAATAGCAATCTCTTCGTCACAGACCAGGCAGTAACCAAAAGCACCATCCTCAACTCTACGCAGTGCGGCACTGATCTGTTTCAGTTCAATCTGTCGGCGGCGTTTTATTTCAAGGGACATCGCCTGTCCCTGCAGGGCATCCATTCTGGAGAGACGCCCAACCCGGGTTTGATCAAGTTCAACGGTTTTTGCGGCATCATCACCTGTCTCCTCAAGGTCAAGCAGCTCTTTTTGTTGTTGAAGTAATCTGCGCTTGAATAGCTTGAGGTCTATGTTGTCAGACATGCTGTTTGCCTATGCTCTGATTAGAGCTGAAAATAGTTTATGCCTTCCAGCAGCAATCGAATGATTCCACTAACCAGTAGAGCGGTGCCCACTGATAATGCAACTGAAAACCAGGCTTTTTTACGGCCAAGGGTTTTTAGCATGACTGCAAAGGTCGATACACAGGGTATGTAAAAGGTCAGGAAGATCAGGAAAGTGGTGATCTGTACCCAATCAAGATGGGTGCTGACCTCAAATGTCCCCAGGGCCTGATAGATCATCAGCAGTGATAGCTCTTTGCGCAGGATGCCAAACAGGATGGGTACGCCAAGTACTACCGGCAGGCCCAGCCACCAGCCGGTGATGGGTGTAAACAGGGTGTTGATGAGGGTGTCTGCACCCATATAGCTGAGCAGAGCCAGTACCACGCTGCCACCAACCAGCAGAGGGGTGACAATGGTTAAGATATCGCTGGTCTGTGCCCAGGTCTTATGTAGTAGCATATGCCAGGAGGGTAGGGCGTAAGGAGGGATCTCCTGCACCTGGCCAGGGCCACTGTGTGGATAGAGGCGGGTTAGCAGATTGCCCACAATGGCAATCACGATGATGGTCAGCATGAATATGGCAAAGACGCCAAGGCCCCCCAGATATTTGCCGCCCAAAGCAAGGATAATGGCTGAGCGTGCTGAGCAGGGGACAAAGGTAATCAAAACAGAGGCAATAAGCTGCTCACGGCCGCTGCTGCTTTTGGCGGTAGCAGAGATGGCGGGTACATTACAACCCAGCCCAAGCAACATCTGTACAGCCACTTCGCCGTGCAGGCCAATGCGATGAAAGCCGCGATCTACCACAAAGGCAATGCGGTGCATGACCCCCGTCTCTTCCAGGAAGACCAGCAGTAATACCAGTGGGAGCATGAAGGGCACCACGATGCCTATCAACCCGATCAAGCCATCGAGCACAGCATGACCCACGATTCCCAATAGTGATGTGGGCTGCCATTGTGCTGCCCAGTCGATCAGTCTGGCTGCTGTCATGGTGTCAAGCCAGGTGCTTACTTCGAATACTACGAACAGCACTGCAGCAAAGACAGTCAGACTGCCAAGCAGACCCCACTGGGGATGTAGGAACAACTCATCCAGCCAATAGCGCCAGCCATGTCCCTCATGGGGAGCACCCAGGCGGGTTGCTGCCTCGAATAGATTCGCAGCCTGGTAATGTGAGTCTGCGTGCAGCTCTTGATCGAGAGGGCGGGGCAGAGCCTGCCCTGCTTCAGCTCTAAGCCGATCCAGCTCAGGTAGCAGTTCAGGGAAGTGCTGCTGCATCTCTTGTTGGAAATAGCAGCTCTTGGCTGCCAGCTGCATCACAAGAAATGCATGTGGAATGCGGAATGCTTCATGTAATTCAGAGCGGTTTAAAGCCTCAGTCAGGGGCTTTAGGCTGTCGCGGATATGTGGGCTTGGCGGTTGCGGTAGTGGACATGTCTGTGCGCGTACGGCCCCTGCAGCTGCTGCAAAAAGTGCGGAGATGCCGTGCCCGCGTGAGGCAACTACGGGCACAACCGGGATGCCAAGCTGTTTACTTAAGGTGTTGGTGTTGATGTGCAGACCCTTATGCCCGGCTTCATCCATCATATTGAGCGCCAGCACAATAGGCCGGCCAAGTTGGCATAGCTCAAGCGTCAGTTCCAGGTGGCGTTCCAGACTGGTGGCATCAGCTACCTGGATAATGACTTCAGGCGGGGCAAAGGGGGCGGGTGGCTTGGTGGATTCGTGTACGGAGACAGGTGGCCGCTTATCGCCCCACAGCACATACTTTAATGTTACCAGATCATCATCTTGCAGATGCTGCAGGGAGTGGATGCTTGGCAGGTCGATCAAGCTGGCCTCATCAAAACCGATTTGAATGATGGACTCGCCATAGGCCTTATCGGTACCTGTCAGCTCACCGGTTTGAATTGAGGTGCTTGAAACGGCATCAAACAGCGTGCTTTTGCCGCTGTTGGGCATACCAACAAGTGCAATGCGCAGACGCTGGCTACCGCGAAAAGGGGAGTGGCTATCGGGTACTATAACTTCTTGATTGGGGTTGTTTATTTGCATGTCTCTCATGAACTAAGGGTAGGTGTTATAATTAATCTTGGCATACCCCCAGTACTTATTTAGCTAATATCAAAGGTATTAACAGTCGCTCTAAATGCGAATGAATATCATTCTACATAGGTATTCTGAAATATGGAAGCCTTTCCCGTAGCAGGCTCTTGTATGTATTCAACTGATTTTTCTAGGTTTACTAACCCGGATGTTTCATGAATTATACGTGTTAAATAGGTACAAAATTTTTGGATTTACCATAATGGAAACAGATACTGAAGAACGAAAAAGCAAATCCCAGGTCAAGCGTGAGATGCAAGCACTGCGTGATCTCGGCAGAGATCTGATTGAGTTGCCTGAGGCAAACCTGAATAAGTTGTTATTGTCTGACAGGGTGCATGATGCTGTGATTGATGCAAAAGGATTCAAACGTGAAGCCTTGCGCCGGCAGGTGCAACATATTGGTGTGCTGCTGCGTAGTGAAGATATTGATGTGATTCGCCGGGAGCTGGAAGGGCTTTCTAAACCGCACAGGGAAGAGGTGCAGGCATTTCATCAGGTTGAACAGTGGCGGGATGCGCTCATTGCGGGAGATGCAAGTCTGCTAGAGGAGCTGATTACCCGTTTTCAGGAAATTGATCGTCAATATCTACGTCACCTTATCCGCAATGCCAGAAAAGAGAGGGAGGCCAATAAGCCTCCTAAATCAGCCAGGCTGCTGTTTCGATATCTCTCTGATCTGCAGGGTGCTGACTAATCATTTTGCCACCGAATCTCCCAGCAATTATGAATGCGCGGGTTTCGCTCAAAATCCATCGGTAGTGTTGAGCGGCTGATATCTTTGATCTGAAGCCCAGGCAGTGCCTCTCTATCCATCTTGAAACGGCGCAGGTTATTGGAAAAGATTAACACGCCATCAGGCTCTAACAGTTTTACCGTTTTTTTAATCAGTGAAACATGATCCCGTAGCACATCAAATGTACCTTCCATACGTTTAGATGATGAGAAGCTTGGCGGGTCAAGAAAGATAAGTCCGTATTTGTTATTCTGTTTTGCAGCCTGATCTAACCATTCGAGACAGTTTGCCTGTTCGGTGCGGTGTTTATCACTATCGAATCCATTTAATATCAGATTGCGTCTGGCCCATTGCAGATAGGTATTGGACATATCTACAGTAAGTGTGGATTTTGCACCACCCTTGGCGGCGTAGGCGCTTCCTGTGCCTGTATAGGCAAACAGGTTTAAAAAGTGTTTTCCCTTAGCCAGCTCTGCCAGTTTGCTGCGGGTGATGCGGTGATCGAGAAAGAGGCCGGTATCCAGGTAATCTTCAAAGTTTACCCAAAAACGGCAGTCGCCTTCGTAGACCTCATAGTAATGCTTGTTAGCAGCCAGTTTCTCATATTGTGCTGTCCCTTTCTGTTGCCGCCGCACCTTAAAAAAGAGCTGATCCTCGGGTAGTTCAAGTACCTCCAGTATGACGCTAAGGGCTTCACGGACTCTTCGGCGTGCATTTTGCTGGTCTACATTTTTAGGGGCTTCATATTCCTGTACATGCACCCAGCATTTTTCTCCCTGATAGAGATCTACTGCAATGGCATATTCGGGGAGATCTGCACCGTATAGTCGATAGCAATAGATGCCTTCACGTTTGGCCCAGCGCCGCAGGTGTTTGAGGTTCTTTTTTAGCCGGTTGGCAAACATTCTGGCACCCTCACTGAGTTTCTCGGCAGGTAAGGGGGTAGGGCGTGCTTGGTTGGAGGTGAACAGTTCAGGCTTAATCTCAAAATGCAGTAGTTTGCATTCGATGCGGCCATTGTAGAGGCTATGTTTGCGTGTGGCTCGTAGGCCAAGCTTTTTACCCAGCTCGGGGTTACCTGTGATCAATGAAGCCCGCCAGCCCAGGAAATGCTCTTTCAACAGCTGACCTACTCGAAAGTAGAGATCAGCCAGATTGGAGTCAGCCCCAAGTCGCTCGCCATAAGGCGGGTTGATCACTACCAGACCGGGATGATCAGGGTCAGCGGCCCTGCATTGTTCCAGCTCCAGATGGTCGATCTGTATAAAGTCAGCTAGTCCTGCTTGTTCTACGTTGGTTTGGGCAGCTCGCACGGCAGATGGGTTGCAGTCGGAGCCTTGAATAGACGGCAGTTTTTTTAACCCCTCAACTTTGCGGGTATGGGCTTCATCCAGCAGCGCTTCCCAGGCTTTGGCATCATGCTTTTTCCAGTTTAAAAATCCCCAATGTTTACGTTGTAGCCCAGGGGCGATATCAGCGGCAATCAGGGTGGCTTCAATCGGCAGGGTGCCTGAGCCACACATTGGATCGACCAGTGCCCCGCCATCTTGGGCGATCTCAGGCCAACCAGCGCGCAGTAGAATGGCTGCGGCCAGGTTTTCCTTTAACGGTGCTGCTACCCCTGCTTCACGATAGCTGCGTTTATGCAGGGATTCTCCAGACAGATCCAGGCAGAGTGTGGCCTCATCTCGTCGCAGGTAGACATTGATCTGGATGTTGGGCTGCTCAGTGTCAATCCAGGGGCGGGTGCCAGTGCGGGTGCGGAACTGATCAACAATGGCATCTTTGACCTTGAGTGCCCCATAGTGGCTATGGGTGATCTGAGACTGTGAGGTATTAAGCTCCACAGCAAAGGTCTCAGTAGGTGTAAAATGCGTCTCCCATGGGATGGTTTGAACACCTCGATAGAGTGCGTCTGGGTCAGCAGCTGGGAAACGGTCCAGCACCAACAACACCCTATTAGCAATGCGAGACCAGAGGCAAATCTTATAGGCGATAGCCAGGGTGCCGGTGAAATTTGCGCCAGCCCGTGTCTCGGTAACATCCTCAGCCCCCAAGCCTCGTAGCTCATCGGCCAGGAGGGATTCCATATTCTTTGGAGTGGTGGCAAAAAACTGATAGGGGGTCATGGGATGTCCGCGGGCAGTGAAATTAGGTATTCTACCTTACCCCTGAGCCAGGTAGGGTGCGCTGTGCACATCCTGTTGCTAATGAGAAAGGTCGTAGGGGTTTTTCTTGCCATCTATGCTGTGAACAATAGGCTGAACTACATTGTAGTTGCCTCCAGTTTTATTCACGAGAAAATCAATATCATACTTTTTGCCGGAGGTGGGATCGATAAAATCAGCACAACTGGCAAACAGGTTTCCCTCCTTTTTTACACCGGCATGAAATGCATCGGGGTGTTTGTCGCTTGGCAGTAGCTTGAGTTGCAGTATTTTGCCCTTGTACACAAGCGGCATCAAACCATCTCCTGCTGTTTGCTGACCAACAAAAGAGCGCATGGCATCCTGGGCGGACTTATTCTCTGCTGGATTTGCGCTTTTCCCTGCTGCACAGGGGTTGACCGCTGCAGCGCCTTCAGCAGCCTGGGCTGTCATCCATGGTGAAGCTATTATGCTGAAAGCTAATGCCGTTAATAGTTGAAGTGTTCTGGGTTTCATCAGTTTTGGTCTCGTGAATAGTTAAATAAAAAGATAAGGGCCAAGTTATAGAATCAGCCTCAGTGCAGAGACCCCGTTGGCAAGAAAAAGTTCGTGCTTATTAACGTCTCTAATAGTCAGTTATAATAAAGGTACACAAAATATGGATTATCTGGTGCTCTGTTTCGTAAGTATTGCAAGATCCCACAAGCTGGAATAAGCTCCTGGAGAGAGGGAACCTATTTCCTAAGGGGAGCATTATGAATCAGTCCACTTCTAATAGCGAAACCACCAATAGAGAGCTGCACGGCGGCGGTATACATATATCGCTCAATGGTGATGCCCCAACCGCGCATACCACGGGCGCAGACCCTATCCCCAACATGAATAGAGAGCAGATCAAGACGCTTGATGATCTGGCCCTCTCCAATATAACCCTGGATGAATTTCCAGTAGCCAAGGCATGGCGGGAGAGGCTGTTTGATCCGGAGTGGATTCCAGAGATCTGTGATGAGCTGCCCCGGTTGCTCACGGAATTTTTGCGCAAACCGGAAAACGAAGCGCTGCCCTTCACCACCCGCAGAGCCAAGGCGCTGCAGCATGTCTTCCGCAATAAAACCGCACTGGTGAGAGAGACCGATCTACTGCCAGGGCAGACTACCACCAGTTTTGTCGGCCCGATCATGCACATGGATATGAGTGGCTACTGCATCTGGCCAGAGCTGAACAGCATCTCCACCCGGCCGCAGAACCCCTTCAAGATTCGCCCTGAGGTGGCTAAGCGGCTGAACGAGGAGATCTTTCCCTTCTGGCTGCAACGTCGGCCAGTGCAGGAGGCCGCGCGCTACAGCGACTACGATACAGCAGACTATGCAGATGATGGCCGTGAGGAGGTGACGGGTTCAGCCTCCATCGATCCGCCGCTTAAAAAGAGGACAGGGGAGACCCCCAGATGCCAGGAGCTATTCGAACGGGTGGCCTTTTACCTGACCGACAAGGCTACCGCCGTCTCACACACCACGCCTGATTTCGGGCGGGTGCTGGAGTATGGCCTTAATGGTCTCATCGCCCAGCTGCGCAAGGATATTGATGAGGGTGTGCCCAATACACCAGAAGAGGTTGAATTTCTGCAGGCTGTGATCGCGGTATACGAAGGCGCCAAGGTCTATGTCGAACATCTTGCAGAGGCCGCTGAAGAGGCGGGTAATGCCGAACTGGCTGCCATCTGCCGCAAGGTGCCGGCGCAGCCTGCGGATACCCTGGCCGAAGCGGTCTGCGTGGTCTGGATCTGCTATCACCTGCTGTTGCAGGAGAACACCAACTTTGGGCTCTCTCCCGGACGGCTGGATCAGACCCTCAACCCCTACTATCTGCGTGAATGGGAGCAGCAACCCAGCGATGAGGCCAAGGCCGCCTGCACCCGTCGTGCGGTGGAGCTTATGTGCCACCTCTTCCTGCGTTGCTCTGATCATGTGCCACTCTCGCCGGAGAGTGCTGAGGTGCTGTTTGCGGGCAGCGGATCAAATCAGGCCCTGACTGTCGGTGGCACCCGCTATGAGAATGGTCAGACGGTTGATGCGGTCAATGACATGACCTACATCATCCTCAAGGCGACCGAGCTGCTCTCGATTCGTGACCCCAATGTGCATGCCCGCTATCACAAAGAGGTGCACCACCGCGCACCCGATGGATCACCGCTGGCGCCGGGCGAGGTTGATCCCTATCTGAAGCGCATCTGTCAGGTCAACCTCAATACCCGCGCCACCCCGGCGCTGCATGGTGATGTGCCGGTGATTCAGAGCATGGCCAAATATTATGCTGCGCACGATGGCATCAGCCAGGATGAGGCATTGGCTGACGCGCATGATTACGCTTCCATCGGCTGCATTGAGCAGAATGCCGACCACAAGCATTTTGGCCATACCGGCTCCACCCTGGTGGTGCTGCCGGCGGTGCTGGAGCTTGCAATCTATGGCGGCAAGCACCGTAGTGATGGCGTAGGCCCGGACGATCTCAATCTCTTTTACAGCAAGCCGGAGCACAGCTCCAAACCGCTGGTTAAAATGAATGCCATGGATGAGTTTATCGAGGCCTTCCGTTTTCAGCTGGATGAGATGGCCCGCCACTGCGTACAGTTCAACAACTATCTGGGGCGCACCCTGGAGAAGGTACGCCCTTCGCCGCTGCTCTCTGGTCTCTTTGATGGCCCCACCAACAAGCCGCAGCAGAGTGGCGCCAAGTTTCGGGATGTGGCCTCCGGTGGTGCCAAGTACAACTCATCCGGCGTAGCCATTATCGGGCTGGCGGATGTCATCGACTCCTTCTGCACCCTTGATGAATTGGTGTTTGGCGGGAAGATGAGCGCGGCTGAGCTGCTTGCAGCACTGGATGCCAATCTCGATGAGAAGCGGCTGCAGCCTGCAGAGGAGCATGGCCTACTGGATCGCATCGAAGAGGGTATCCATAAACTGCTTGGCGATGATGATGACAAACAGATCACACTCAGCCCTGCGCGGCTAAAGGAGATCAAGCAAGCCATCAAATGGGCTCCGAAATATGGTGCCGGGGTGGATGAGACCCCGGGCGGCACCTATAACAACAGCCTGGCGATCAAATACACCCACCTATTGACCAGGATGATTCAGGATGTCTTCTATAAATACCGCACCCACCGGGGCGGGCGTTATCTTACCGGCTACTGGAGCATGACCAACCATGCCGGTTTTGGCATGCTGACCAAAGCCACGCCCAATGGCCGCCAGGAGAGCCAGCCCTTTGCCGGTGGCATCACCCCCTGTCCGGGCATCGTCAAGCGCAACGGCGAGCCTGTGCTGCTGCTGGACCACATGCTCTCCGTGGCCAAGGTCGATGCCGATACGGTGCAGAACGGCTACACCTATAACCTCAGTCTGACCCCAAGGGGCCAGGCGATGTTTGCTGAAGACACGGATCTGTTTGCCAAACATATGAAGACCTTCATGGATGAGAATGGCGTACTGGTTCAGCTCTGTGTCAGCTCCATTGAAGATCTGCAGGCCGCCAATGATGCCGCTACTGCAGCATCCCAGGCTGGGGCGGGCGAGGCGGAGCAGGCGGCGCTGACGCCATATAAAGATCTGATGATTCGGGTGGCGGGTTACTCTGCCTATTTTGTCACTCTGAGTCCCCAGATGCGTCAAGAGATTATCGACCGCGCCAATTTTGGCATGGCCAGTGGCACTGAACAGCATACTGCTGCCAACTAGGGAGACGGACGACATGCATGCAACTATTCCATCACTACCCCAAGGCATTCACTACCTTATGCAGTCCGGTATCAATACCGGCGAGCTGAACGGCGAACTGGAAGGGCTACTGGATCGGGCCGGTGGCCGCATATTGGCAAGTGGCATGGCCGCACTCATCAAGGCTGGCTTTGGCTTTCTGATCTATGAAGGGCTGGATGATGACAAGGCGAAGAAGGCGCAGACCTTTTTTGAAGAGAACTTTGTCATGCGTGATCCCAATGCCGAGGGGGGTATTCGCTACTATCAGGGGCAATTCCTTATTCGCACCCGTAAACCGGAAGATGATATGAATGTCTATATCCGCTTCTGCCCTGATCCTGATGATCTCTACATACCCACCCCCATTGGCCAGCTTCTGAATCCCACTGCCATTGTCACTGCCGAGGCGGTATCCGAGGCGGAGGCAGAGCTGCTTGAGCATGACCCGGACAGGGTTGATCTTGTTATCCGCTTCAAGGATGTTAAGGCCATCCTGGGATTGGTAGAGCGCCCGGATGCTGATGTAGTGCAGCTGCTGCTGGAAAATTTGGTGCAGATTACGGGCAACTTCGGTCACATGTTCAAGTTTGGCGCCATTGGAAAGAGCGCCCAGGCGACTCTGACAGGTTCGGATTGAGGTGACAACACAGGCCCTTCTCTTTGATATTAAACGGGGCAGCAGTGAAGATGGCCCGGGCATTCGTACCACCGTCTTCTTTAAAGGCTGTCCCCTGGCCTGTGTCTGGTGTCAAAATCCGGAGGGTATTGATCGGAAACAAGAGCTTGACCTCAATGGCAAAGCGGTGGGTTTCTGGATCACGCTGAAGGAGCTGCTCTACCGGGTCAGGCAGGACAGACCCTTTTACGACTCCAGTGGTGGTGGCATCACCTTGTCGGGCGGTGAACCCACGCTACAGCTGGCGTTTATCCACCATTTTCTAAAGGCATTGAAGGCTGATGGTATTCACACCGCTATCGAAACCTGCGGCCTGTTCAATTATGCGCGTTTTAAGGAGGAGATCCTTCCCCATCTGGATCTGATCTATTACGATCTTAAGCTGTTTGATGACTTTCAAAGCCGACGGCATACGGGGAGCTCAAACAAGATTATTCTGGAAAATTTTTCACGCCTGATCACTGAGGCGGAGATACCCGTCATACCCCGGATTCCGCTCATTCCGGGCATTACCGATACAGAACAGAACCTCTCCCGCCTCGCACATTTTCTCCGCAAGCAGGGGGTAGAGGATTGCAGCCTGATGCCTTACAACCCCATGTGGCGGGATAAGCTGAAGCAGTTGGGAAAAACAGCCGGCTATAACCGTGACAGCTTTTTATCGCCTGATGAAGAGCGCCGTAGCATCAAACATTTTTATAAAGCCCAATAAAGGAGGGTGCACCATGCAGATTGATTTTCACCACGCCGTAACCTATGTCATAGCCCGTTATGCAAATTTCGGTCACCGTGAAGCAGCGCTTATTGCTCATTGTGCCCAGTATGTTGACGATGCCACCAACGACGGCACCATCAGCTTCAGCAACGGCGCTATGTACACCCGCATCGCCTCAGCTCATGGCATGCTCGACTACCGGAACTTCGATAAGCTGGCCAATCACCACTGCTGGATCCCTTTCCACTTCCTCCCCGGCAATGATGGTAAACCCATGGGGGAAAACCCGGATGGTACTTTTATCCAAAAGATCATCTGCCGACCCAATAGCCATATTGCTCAGGATATGGTTTGCACTTGCATCCTTGGTCAGGATCAATTCTATGGCCTGCACCGTCTTGGGGTAACCATGCATGTCTATGCCGACACCTGGGCCCATCAAGGCTTTGCCGGAGTTAACCACAAGATTAATGATATTCGCGCCCTTGATGATCAGGACAATCCGGATGAAGGTTTTCTTGATCGACTGAAAGACTACTTTGGCGACCGCTTTGACCGGGCGGCGAGTTAATTTGTCGGTGATGCGCTGCCGCTGGGCCACGGTGCCGCCCTCAGCTATCCTGATATGCCCTATCTGGAATGGAGCTATCGGGATGCTGATGGCAATAAAGTGGAGCGTGACAACCCCAAGGCGTTCCTGGAGGCGGCGGAGCAGATGTGCATTGCCATGCAGCGCTACCGGGTAAGAAATCCGGATGCCAATGTGCCGGGGCTGCCTGAAGAGGGGCGCAAGAAGATCGACTCTCTGCTGCGCAGCATCACCGAGACAAAGGGAGAGGAGCGGCACAAGCAGTGGCTCCAGTATATTCACGATGGTTTTTTTGGCTTCCCGGCAGTCAAACTGGAGTATCGTGCCAAGAGCACCGGTTCATGGAAACATGAAGCTACGGGCACCCGTCGCTACAAGGATAAAGGTAGTGATCACTTCGAGTACCATCCCTCTTTTCTCGGCAGTGACTGGAAGCTGTTTCATGATGCGATCTGGGCGCACCGCTTTGATCTGATCCACGACATTCTGCCGCGATATGGTATTTGTGCTACATAGGTGCAGTGTTTCAATTGATTTCTTACTTGGGATAACAAACCCTTCTGTCTGTAGTGCTCTACGGCAGAAGTGGTTTGCAGCAGCATCTTCCTTCGGGCTAAATATAATATAAAAAGGTGACTGATATGACGGAAACTCAAAAGGGCGCATCCACTCCCTCCACAGCAGACAATGGTCACGGCATCAGTTTTAAGGAAATACGCAGCCTGCTGGATTACACCATCCGGCATGGCTTTGATCGAGATTGCATTTTCATAAAGAGTCTGGGAAAGCAGTTAGAGGAAGAGACTGCAGCCAAAGAGAGACCGTCTATTGAAACGGTTTGTTTATATGCCAAACTCTGCCTGCTCACCACGCCTATTACCGGTCGTAGCTTGCGCAGCACCTCGCAGCTTGAAGATTACCTCGCCAATATTGCCCGCATGGCGGTCGTCTTTCTATTTATCGCCATTGCTAATGAGTCATTAAATGCTGCGTACACAGATGTCACTAACAGCGGAATCCTATTCGGTCTGCACCGTTACCTTCTCAATCCAATTGCCCCCTTCATTTGGGGTGCGCTGGGAAGCTGTGTATTCCTATTGAAGCGATTGAGTGACCTGGCTGCTGCTGGCGCCTTTGATCGCTATAAGCTGCAGGGTTGGAAGACGCGCATTGTATTGGGGGCAATATTGGGGGGCATCATGCAGTTTATTTATGACCCTAGCTCCTTTGTAGGCAGTGGCCTCAATCTGGATGCTAATGCTGTAGCCTTCATTACCGGTGTTGGCGTGCGGGTGGTCTATGGTGCCATTGAAAAGACCATCGCCCTGTTGGCGGAAACACTTAACCTCAAAAGTCTTTCCCGGCAGCATGAAGGTTCCCCTGTTGTTTCCTGGCTAAATGAACAGTTGGCCAAAACTGACTCAGACAAAGAGGAGGAGAAACGCAGGTTGCTTATGGAGTTACTGGATGAAGCAAATCAGCCTAAGTCCAATGCATAATAGGCTCTGCAAGGATAATAGAAGGGGTGTGGTGAAGCCACTGCCCCTTCTATTAAAGGGGGGTTGGTTAATCCAGAGTATCCAGCTTGATAGCCAAGCGGTGACGTTGCCAGTCATCATCCAGCAATAAAAAATAGCCAAAGAGCTGGTATTTGTATTTGGCTGGATCAACGGATGAGTGATATGAGAGATTGAGCTGGGTGGCGTAGATGAGCTGGCCGAGGAACAGGCCGTCAGCAATCTCCACCAACTCATCCAGACAGTAACCAATGGGTGCGGGGCCACCGATCATTGGGTAGCGATAGTGGAACTGGAATACCTCCTTCTTATTGTCGCTGCCACTGTTCATGGGCAGGATGGACTCCTGGCCTGCAGCGCCAAGAAAGATGTAGCCCTGTCTCACAAAAGGTGAAGGCCCGGCATTGGCTGCTGCCTGCACCGCCGGATCAAGCGGTCCATAGTTCATATCTGCAATATGCATCAAGGGGTCAGCAGGCAGAATGCGCGAGTCTTGCAGATTATTGCCAAATACCCACTTTTCATTGCTCTGCTGTGTCCAAAACTCCTTCTCTTCAGCAAGCATGCCATTGTCCCAAGATCCATTTTTTAGATAAGGGGCATAGAGGGCGTCGTCTTCCCAGAAGTGCTCCTGGTTCTTGAGTAGCGCTTTATAGTGGGGTGCGCTGGCGGGATGGTATTTCAGCTCTTTTGCGCGTGACGGATAACGCTTGGTAAGATCATCACTCTCATCGAGCAGCATGGAGAGTTTACGACCACTAACCCTTTCGAAGGATTTGCCTGCCCAGGGGAAGATGTACTTGCCGATGCTGCGCCACATCTCGTTAAGCAGATTGGGGGCATCGCAGTCCAACTCTGCACGGGCAGCCAGCACACTTGGAAACAGATGTTCATCACGGGTCTCTGCATTGGGATCAGGGCGGAAGTTCTCGCCAAAACCACAATGTAGATTAAGGTTGGCGCCATAATAGTAATCAAGTCCCGTTAAAGGCTCCTTTGCTCCGTACCACTCGCGCTGTTCATCACCGTTGATGCGGGCGTTATAGGCGCCCGCTTTTTGGCGTTGAAACAGGCCATCCTTGACGGTTCGCGCTACCCCGCACCGGAACAGACGATTTAGTTTTTCAAAGTGCTTAAGATTATCCTCATCTCGTGTTTGGGCGGTGATCTCATCACTGATGCGTTTCAGCATCTGCAGGACTGACTCACCCTCTTGTAATAGCTCGGCAACCTGCTCTGTATCCCCTGTCTTTGGTGAAGGTTCCAGGATGAGCGTGGTAAACTTCTCTTGCAGTGCTGCATCTGACTTCCAGTCATCAGCCCCACCCAAAGCTGACTGATCTACAGTTGATTGCTCCTGCTGATCATAGCCCAACTCCACATAGCCACTTTCGCCGGGCCGAGGCCGCAATTGGGGAAAGGCATCGTCGGCATAGATCCGTTCGGCATAGGCCGGATCCATCATGAGGAAGAAGCCGTTGTTCTGATAGCCATAATCAACGGCTTCCGATGCGTTCCCCTTGGAGAAAAAACGCTCATAAAAACTGGGGGTGTGATGTGGCTCATACTCCTTGCCCAATTGGTGCGCCTCACCATTGCTATCAAATGTTGAAAAGGCGTAATTCTTGCTGGCGAAGACAAGCTGTCCCAAATAGATGCCGTCACCGATCTGCACCACCTCATCCACCAGCCGGGTCATGGGGTAGGCCGGCTGCAACCGGGGCCAGCGATAGTTGAGCTGGTAGACCGCCTTGCCCTGCATTTCCGGTACAACAGAGCTGCCCATGTCAGCCAGGAAAAGTCCGCCCGTCATGCTATAGGGGACACGTTTCTCCCGCTCGGCATTCTCTGGAGTCAAATGGGTATCGAAGATCTCTGGCTTAGCGAGTGTGGGACGCTCCCTCAGTCGCCACATCTCGGTTAAGGCAGGTAATCTCAAGCCCTGAATCAGGTTGGGATTAGCAGGTTCCCGAAAATAGTTTCTGCCAATGCGGGTGGTAGAAGGGTTGTAGGCGGCCAATGCTTCAGCGTCATCCTTGGTCTTGTAGGCCACAATATCCTGCGATACCGACTCAAACGTCTTTCCCATCCAGAGTCCCGTGTCGGAGAAGGTCAGATTCCAGGCGGTTGCCATCCATTCGATATTGGCAATAGCTGAGCGATCTTGTCCAAACTGCCTCGCTGTCTCCCTGAAATAATCGCTATCACGGATGGATACGGTACAGCCGACCATGGGGCCATCCAGGGGGGCCGCCTTACCGGACATGAACAGGGTGCATAATTTCTGATGCACTTCATCCCATTGCTGCCGTTTGCTGTTGTCGGCCAGGATTTGTTGATACCCTCCCAGCAAAGCAAACATATCGCTTTTGAGATCCTGGGTGAGGATCTCTTCCAGGGTCTTGGCAAGCTTGCTTCTGTCGTTATCAGATGCGGAGGGGAAATGGTTAGTACTTAAATACTCTGTCATTGTCTGCTCCCGATCTACTTGGATTCTCTGAACCAACCCGGATGATGGCATGCTTTTTACAGCCAATGAAGCATGCAGCCTATAGCAGAACTATACAGTATATGCCAAGCTGAAAAAGCATCCATTTTTTGATGGTTACGGACAGGCCAACAAGGTATTGCGTTTTTATCTTGGAGAGATGTTGCCTATGCCGTTTAAATGCAGGGTGAGATGGCGTTAAATATCGATGATCTTGAAGGCATAGCAGGCAAATGATTTGCTGAAATCATGCAGTGATGTCAAGGTGATTTTTAAGGGGTGTTTGTCCCCTTCGACATAGAGTTGTGTGCCAATATCATAAACAGATGCGGGCACGATGACGGTGGCTTCAGAATGCTTCAGGCCTTGTGGAGAGATGAGTAAACTTTGCATCAGATCCCCACCCTTACCAACGCCAATCAATGCTTTGGTTGCTATGGGTGTGGGTGCGAATTGAAATAATTTAATTCCCAGTGTGCCATCCTTTTGTGAAAACTCCATCCAACGAATTGCACCTAACTTCCATTCACCTTGGGTGCTATTTTCTGATCGAAAGCTAACGAGGTCTCCCACATTTGGTTTTAAGCCATTGGAAAAGTTAAAACGTACCGAAAGCCCCATATCACTATAGTCCGTCTGGATTGCTGTATGGCGTGTAAATGAAGGTTTTTTTGGTGTATCACTCAATGCTGGGCGCAGTGTTTGTTCGTCCCATATATCCTTGGTTGGATCGTCGACATCAAATTTTGAGGCATCTCCCGCCTTGATCCGAATGTTGTTTATTGCAGGTGCCCAAGGGTCGTCACACTCACTCTCAATGGGAACTAGACGCATCTTTGTGTGTACAGGCTGATCAATTTTTGGATCTCTTCCCCCGAATACTGAATAGCAGCCATTTAGCCCTGAAATAAGTTCAATTTTATTGGTGCAGCCATTGCGGGGGCTTTTTCGTACGTTATTTGAACGCCAACCATCAAGCAAACGTTTAAACATGTTGTGCATTAAGCGTTCAGAGAGTGTTGATGAAATACCTTGTCCATTCTCGGTGCGGGTTTGCATAAAGGCCTTTAATTTATCGATATTAATGATCCGGATATTCTTAATATCGCTTAAATCCTCATCTGGCCTGGCATGGTAAACCACGTCATTGCCGGTTGACCTTATGATAAGTTCGTTGGTTGGTTTCCAGTCTGTTGGGGGCTTTAATATCTTGCAATGCCGGCTCCAGTCCCCCATTAGTTTGTAAACTATGGTGGCTTCACCATGCGTTAAACGGTAAGGGTGAATGGCCACCAACAAAAGAATCTGTAGGTAGGTTTGCTCAATAGTGGAGTGCTTATCGTCTCCAATATTAATTGGGGCAGACTCAATACAGCGTGTTGTTGCAAATCTATAAAGCTCTGTAAGCTCTAGCCAGGTTCTGGGTGTTTGGCTTTCATAACAGAGGTATCGGTCTAGTATTAAGCGTCCAATAAAATGAATGGAGAGGTAGATTGTTTGGGTTATATCTTCAACAGAAAGGCGTTGATCAGGGGTGGTAATATGTTTACTAATAACAATCTTGTATCCATGTGCCATTTCGCTAAGTAGATGCTTGATGCTGTGGGATGCTGTTTTATGCTTACCCGTTAATGGCAGTGGTATGGCAAGGTATTTTTTTCTGATTATTTCAATTGGATGTTGTAGTGCACTTGCAAATAGCTGCATGCTGCGGAAACGC
>JAJRZI010000153.1 GCA_024275295.1 Gammaproteobacteria bacterium
CTTGTAGTGAGGGCGGCAACAGGTACGCGGTATCTCGATTGATGGGCTGGAATTTGCCTGACATGGTGATGTCGATCTCTTCTTGGTACGATGAGCCTATTCTATAGGGATACGTCGCTAAATCCGACAGACTCCTAGGGATTACTAAACGAGGGGATAGTTACTTGAGAAGTCTGCTGGTTCATGGCGCTCGGTCAGTGGTTCAGCATGCGCAAAGAAAAGATGATCGACTGAGCTGCTGGATCAATAAAATCAGAGCCGAGCGTGGCTATAATAAAGCCACTGTAGCCTTGGCTAATAAACTGGCTCGTATGGGGTGGGCGATATTAAGCCAGCAAACCGTGTACCGTGCTGTGTAATATACTGCAGAAAAAATGAATTAAATGAGCAAAGAGAGGTAACCTGCCAACGATTGCGAAGACATTGTAAACAGTGATGACACAACAGGTCAGACCGGCGTATTGAAAACCTGGGCCCTGCGAAGGTCATAATAGACCGAACGCACGATAAGGACGATATGCGCATATTTCATCGAGGCCAGAGGGTGATGTATCCCTCATCACAGGCCGGATATACGAGAGCAATCCTGTCCCTGTCATTGGACTTACAAAGTCTTGCAAAATGGGAGGAGACCATATACGGGGAATATCGACTTCGAATGAGCCATCTTCCGTAATCAATGTTTTGCTGGAGTAGCCATTGCGGCTATTGTCAGCTACTGAGGCTTGATGCTTGTCGTAGCCTAAATGATCATCCAGTTCCACATTGAGTGCGGTTTCAACCGCGATCTTTTTCAGCATCTGGCTGAAATCACAGAGATCTTTTTCTGTTTTGATGCTTTTTGCCGCTTTGCGGGCGAATGCTTCTAACTCTTTCTTATTCATGTTACCTATCTCCCAGTTAGGGGTTAATGATAGGCAATTACACAATCTAATTTACAGTCTCATACTCCAGAATTGCACATTCAGATCAACTAGAGTAGTCCAGACTCGACCTAACGGTTACTGATTCTTTTTCAGAAGCTGGATCTGACTCAGCCATTTTCTGCACTTCATCGCTGTCATCAATAAAGCGCGTTGCCAACAGCGTTAACACTGCAGTGTTAACATTGCCGGCATATTTTATTTCCTGATGAGCCAGCATGACACCTTCTTCCATTCTGTAATCATTATATTTGGTTCTGAATTGCATGGTCATACCACCCATTTTAAGGGTGCCAACAACAGTCTCAATCAGATGGGTCTCTTTATTAACATGGTAATCCGTTACTAATCCATACTCATTTAATCTCAAACAATAACGCCCGTTTTTCTCTGATAACGTTATGTTTGCTGCTCTCTCTTGCAGCATCAGCGGGTTATACAGGCGCATACGCTGAAGGCGCATTGCATCTAGCATTGGCCCTTCTGCCTTAACCTGCTTTGTATCGTTGTATATTTTTAGCCCCTGATTACCAAACAGGATGCGTGTTTCACTGCTGTCTGGATAAGTGAGTTTAACTTGCAGCTTCTCTGGCAGTGCAATGTTTCGCAGATCATTGCCTTGAGTTTTTCTGGCAACCGCATTCAGATGCCATATCTGTTGGTATGGGTTGTTGAGCTTTTTTAATGCTTCTGCTCCGCCGTAATTGGAAACCATCTGTTCAAGTATTTTGTCTGCTGAGAGTGTATTGGCAGACAGATTTAATGACAACAAAAGTGTCATCAGAGAAATATAAATCAGAGTGAGTTTATGCTTCATATGCAGAACCCTCTATGGGTGATCAAAAAAGCCATCCCTGGCAAGGCTTGACTAAAATGTTACGCCTCTACTGTGACCTCGACCGGATTGCACTCCCAAAGACCATGTTTGGTGCAGTACGATAAGGCCGTTAAGCTGAGGGAGTCAGTTGTTGGAACCAGGTTGAAAGTGACTTCGGCCTGACCTTTGGCGCCATTACCGCCCATGGTGCCGGGTGGAAAGCTGGCTTCAGCTATAAGTGTCTGTCCGTTATAGAGTTGAATGGAGCGGATGTAATGATCATTGTCATCGGGGTGTGAATAGGCATTACCCATGGTCACGGTGACCGGAAACTTTTCTCCTGTTTTTGCAGTGCCTGCACACTGGATAAAAGGGGAATGACGGTCGATGTAATCTTTCCGAGTCTCTCTTTCAACCTGGTCAATATCTTGGTAGCGATTAATAACTGGCATGCTATTCTCCCTGGGAGTGATGTAGCGTCAACAAACGTGACTACATACTGGCATTGGGTGCGGGATATGTCAACCAGATATTGAGCAATTACTGAATAAAAAGTGCTAATTGTGGTGTCGCCTCCTGTCTCATTGTCTGGATCTTGAAATTTTCAGTTTCAATCGCTTTTTTGCAGGAGAGGGAGGGGGGTTAGCGCTCTCCCCAGCTGTGGTTATGCAGATATTGTTGCTCTTCTTCATCTGCCTCCAGTATTTGAGTAAGCTCTTTTCGGGCCATATGAGAGATGTGGATGCGCTTTTCCAATGCATCAGTCTTATACATCTTTTGTAATAGCATCTGTTCGTGGTTGCGGAATATGTGAGCCATCTGCTTTGCATGAAAAGCACCATAGCCCAGCTGTTTCAGCGCATCTTCAGCCAGGAGCAAGGCCGACTCCTGAACCTCTATGTGGAACAGAGACACATCTCTTTTCAGAAACTCCATGGCGGCACCCATGCCTCGTGCGCGGGCCAGGATGGTAAGTTGTGAAAAGTGTTGCTGTGCAAGATCTGTAATGGCTAATGCCATATCTGGATCATTTACGGTAATGATCAGAAGCGTGGCTTCCTCTGCCCCTGCTGAACGAAGCATATCCAGGCGGCTTGCATCGCCATAGTAGACCCGGTAACCAAAACGCCTGGCATCTTCTATTTGATCAGGATTGTGATCCAGTATGGTGGTTGGGATTTTATTGGCATGCAGCAGGCGGCCGATAGTGCGCCCAAATCGACCAAACCCGGCGATAATGACGGGGTTGTGTGGATCATCAATCGTATCAGCTGGCTGATGGCCGCCAAGATGTAAAAAGCGGGGTTCAATGAACCTTTCATTCAGCAGAAGCAGCAGAGGGGTGGTCATCATGGAGAGGGCAACGACCACAAACAGTAGGCTGGCCCACTGTTGCTCCAATGCGCCGGCAGCCACGGCAGTTGTAAAGAGTATGAATGCAAATTCGCCCCCCTGGCCCAGCAGGAAGGCAAATAGGCCCTGTTGGCTTGCTGGAAGTTTTTCTGCTCGGGAGATGATGATGAGTACCGCAAGCTTTATAAACAGCAGTCCAAATACCAGGGCAATAATGAGCCATGGCTGATCCAACAGGAGTCCGAAGTCGATCGTCATGCCAATGGATATAAAAAACAACCCAAGCAACAGCCCCTTGAATGGCTCAATTTCAATCTCCAGTTCATGCCGGTATTCAGACTCTGCAAGTATAACGCCGGCCAGAAAGCTCCCCAGTGCCATGGACATGCCAACGGCATCCATCAGCAGGGCGATCCCAATGACCAGCAGCAGTGAGAAAGCGGTAAATATTTCACGCAGATGAGTGGCGGCAATAAAGCGAAAGATAGGACGCGTCAGAAAGTGGCCACCAATAATAATAGATCCAATGACAGCTATGACTTTTAAGGTCTCTAATAGAGGTTCACTGCTCTGTTCCATATTGCTGCCCAGAATTGGAATCAGGGCCAACATGGGGATCACTGCAATATCCTGAAACAGCAGGATAGAGAAGACAGATTGTCCTGTGGGTGTCGAAAGCTGGTTTTTCTCTTTTAGACTCTGAAGTGCGATGGCCGTGGATGAGAGTGAGAGTCCCATGGCAATGATCAATGCATTATGCCAGGGCAATCCCAATAGACTGCATACTATAAAAATGATCAGTGAAGTGGTGACGACCTGAACAGTGCCAATACCAAATATTGGGCGGCGCATCTCCCATAATCGTTTTGGATTCAGTTCAAGTCCGATTAGAAATAACAGCAGTACGACACCAAATTCAGCAAAGTGCAGGATATCAAGGCTATTGGCGATCAGGGCCAACCCCCAGGGGCCAATAGCGATGCCGGCAATCAGATAACCGAGCACTGAGCCAAGCCCAAGGCGCTTTGCAAACGGAACAGCCATGACGGCCGCACCCAGATAGACCAGGGTGTTGGCCAAGAGGTCGTGGTTATTCATGGTCTGTTTCTGAGAGGTGGTTGAGAATACGTTGCCGGTAATTACGGGCTTGATCCTTTACCTCAGATTCAGTGATTCGGTGAGCGCCATAGACAACAAAAGGCGTGAGATATTGCATGCCACAATGGATGGCCATCTGCTCGTATGGCAGTAAAAATTGCTCAATAGGAAATCGATCATATCCACCCAGTTGGTATGAGCGTTTGCTATGGCCAACAGTCACTGTGGACATTAGTTTTTTTCCATGCAGTGCAGACCCGCCTTTACCCAGTGCGAATCCTTCCTCCAGCACACAATCCTGCCATTGTTTTAATATGGCAGGTGCACTATACCAATAAAAAGGGTGATGAAAAATGATGAGGTCAGCAGTGATTAGCTGCTGCTGTTCCGAGGGGGTGTCAATGTAAAAATCGGGGTATTTTTCATAGAGATCAATGATCTTGATCTCTGGTATATCTTGAACCTCTTGCAGTAACAGGCGGTTTACACGGGATTGCAGAGGGTAGGGATGTGCAAAAATAATGAGGATTTTGTCTCTCTTGGTTCGTACTGTTTCCATAAGATTCAGGCTGAGTTGATTATGATATTGTATTTTTCCATCAGGCTACCACCTAAGGCTTCCTGCCAATCGAGGGCAACAGGTGTGTGGTTTGAGACAGCAAGCATACGAGCTCCTGCATAGAAATAAGTACAATAAAAAACTGGCAACATGGCAACAAATATGTTTATATACTGGCAGTCTAATGGTGATTTGTCAAGATTAAGTTATCCTGACAAATAAGTGCGTTGTTACTTTTTGAGGAGAGACCAGTGAAGAAGTGGAAATGTATGACCTGTGGTTTTATCTATGATGAGGCAAAAGGCATGCCTGAATTTGGCATTGAACCAGGAACCTCTTTTGAGGAATTGCCAGATAACTGGGAGTGCCCTGACTGTGGTTCAACAAAGGATGAATTTATTGTTGTTGGTACGTGATGGCTCCAATGAGTTCAGTAGCGCTGGTGATTTGTTATCTTGCTACTACTTAATCGGCATTCGATAGAGTGTGCCATTAATATTCAAAATAATGCCATTTTCAGTGATTTCATTAAGAATAATGCCGTCGCTTATCAATGAGTTTTCGCTGTAGCGTATTGAGTTAATATATACAAATCTTGTGGCAGGCGGTTTGGAATACATGTGGACGCTGATCTCCATATTGGAGAGCTGCGAATTTGCAATCTCACCAATATCTTTTGCCTCTGGTTACATTCTGTTTTTTTGTGTTTCTATATTTTTACCAGATGCTGTATGTGCGGTGGTAATGGCTGCATTCTCTGTTTTTATGCGCTCAGGTTTCTCTATTATTGGTTTTGTTTTCTTGTTGTAATTGCGTCGACTGATAAGGTGACTGAATCCAGGTTCCTGCGGTGCAATATAATCATCATTATATTTTTTATTTGTTGCCGCCGGTGAAATAATAGTCGTGCTGTTAGCCGTTTGCCGAGTAGATTGCTGCCCTATTACCTCACGGGTTACTGTAGATGTTGAGTTCTGAGTATCTTGCGTCTCTGTATGCGAGGCTCCATTGTTTGAATCAGTCATATAGATTATTAGCAGTGAAACTATTGCAGATGTTAAACAGGCGGTAGCTATCAGTAAAAGCAGAATCCCTTTACTGCTTGTCTGCTTTTCAAGAGGGTATACCTGTGGCGCATTGCCATTATTGGATGTACTGTGATTCTGTTCTGCTTTACTGAGGGCTTCGAGTATAAAAGACATGTTATTTTTCTGCAGTAGCAAGCAGTGGTATGCCCGGTCTGTTTGTCAGTGTATTTAATAGAATGATGGTATCTTTCCCGGCAATACCATCTGGCTTGAGTGAATTCCTGCGCTGAAATTCCATGACTTGCTCTTTAAGAGCAGTGTCAAAGATATTGCTATTGTTGGTGTCATGAATACCTAATGCAGTTTTAATCTGTTGACGAAATTGCAGTACGTCCTCGCCTCTGTTGCCATGTTCAAAGCGCATACGCCTCTTTGGTGATTTCCAGAGCAACAGGTATTCGCCAAACCAATATTTATCAGCTTCATTAAGTGTGACAGTTGTGGTTTTTTCACCACAGCTTAATAAAATGCTGTTTTTATTAAGCGCTCTAATAAGCAGATGTTGCCAGCGGCCTTTGCTGCCTTGCAGTTCAATAATGGCTGGGCGATTATAGCGCCTTAGATTGTTCCAGGTTCCTTTGCTCTGTATGCAGCTTAATCCGGTGCTGTTTGCAACTTCACAGGCTGTACGGCTCGTTTGTGGCGAATAGGTTATACCCCAGAGATTAAATAGATCATTGACCGCTGTTTCTGTACCATTGTTGCAGTTTTTGTCATCAAGCAACTCTTCTAGCGTAACCTCAGTATTGATTGCCTCATTCGTTGTTGTATAGGCACGCTCTTTATCTGTTTTTGGTTTTGTCAGTGTAGTCTCTACAATCAAGGGGGCGATTCTGTTTTGATTGATTGGCAAAACAGTATTTCTTTCCGGTTTTATTGGTTGTATATCATTAAACTTTGAATGTGATGTTTTAGAAGATGGGATCTCTTTTACAATGGATTGAATATGACTCTCTTCAGGAATGACTTTGGAGGAGGGCAGATTGGCAATGCTCTTCTCTTCAGGTGACTGGGAACCCAGTCGATTCCATTGTGGAAGGGTATAAGCGGCCACTGCAAAACTTGCCAGTATAATGCTTGCAGCAACTGTTTTTCTGGTGGGATTAAAAAAGCTGTTTTTGGTATCGGGTAAGATTTCATGGGCAGCTTGAGTTACAATTTTTGTGTCAATGGTATCTGAATTTTTAGCATAGGCACCTAGCAGGGCACGGTCACAGATGATATTGATCAGACGCGGGGTTCCATTGCACAGGTGGTATATTTTGTTTATTGCAGGGGTGGAAAAAATGGGCCGTTGCACCCCCGCAATCCACATGCGGTGACGGATGTAGGCTGCAGTTTCTACCTGTGACAGTGGTGCTATATGGTATCTTGCCGTAACGCGTTGGGTCAGTTGCCGCATGACGGGTCGAGCCAGCATATCCTGAAGTTCCGGTTGCCCAACCAGTAGTATTTGCAATAATTTTCGCTTGGATGTCTCAAGGTTGGTCAGCAGACGAACCTGTTCAAGCACCTCGTCCGAGAGATTTTGCGCCTCATCAATAATAAGGATTGTACGTCTCTCTTGTGTATGGTTTTCTAATAATTTTTCATTGAGCAGATCAATTAATACCTTGATGCTGGCTGTGCCATCTGGATATTTAACATGCAGCTCATCACAAATGTTGGCCACTAACTCCAAGGCGGTCTGTTTAGGATTTAAAACAAAGGCGATATCGACCGTTTTGGGCAGTTGCTCCAGCAGGCAGCGGCAAAGTGCTGTCTTTCCTGTACCAACCTCTCCAGTCAACAGTACAAAGCCATTGGTTTCAAACAAGCCGTATTTCAGGTGGGCGAGGGCGTCTTTATGCCTCTGGCTCATGTAGATAAATTTGGGGTCAGGGGTGATGGAAAAGGGCGCTTCATCAAACCCGAAGTAGCTTTTATACATGGGTGTTTGCTGGCCTATATCAGCTAACGAGTATTGCAGAGAGCGTTATTTTCTCAAGAATCAGGGCTGAATGATAGGGGGCATCTGATGTTCAGCCCCATCTCCATCAGATTTTCTGGCTGGAGAGGGTGCTGGTGGTTTGATATCAGTAAACACCAACATCCAGATAGGTGCGGGAAAGCTTGGATAGAGCAATGACATAGGCTGCGGTGCGGTAGTCTTCGATACCATTTTCCCGGTGATAGATCTCGATGATCTCTTGCAGCGCCAGGCGCATACTGTCGTCCAACCCTTACCGTACCAGGTCAAATTCATCTGCACCACGCACCAGCTCTTTCTGTATCCAGTCCGGGACGGGGTTGTTACTCATGGCTTCAAGTGCATGCACGATGTGCTGACCACGCGCCTCATCAAAGCGGCGTTCCAGGCGTCCAAAGCGGATGTGAGTCAGGTTTCTGATCCACTCAAAGTAGGAGACAATCACACCTCCGGCGTTCATGAAGGCATCAGGCAGGATGGCAATGCCTTTTTTCTGCAGGATGCGATCGGCCTCAAAGGTGACAGGGCCGTTAGCGGCCTCTGCAATCAGTTTTGCTTTGATATTATTGGCATTCCCCTCATGAATAACAGCTTCCAGGGCAGCAGGTATGAGGATGTCGCACTCCAGCTCAAGCCCTTTGGCGCCATCGGGTGAGAATGGTGTTCCTGCAAACCCTTTAATGCTTCCAGTATCATTTTTATGGAAATAGGCCTGCTGCACCTGGATGCCATCTTCATTGATGATGACACCATCATGCTCAATGATGGCGATAATCTTTACATCATCCTCTTCTGAGAGAAATTTGGCGGCATGATAGCCAACATTTCCCAGTCCTTGTATAACCACTTTTTTTCCGGCCAAATCACCTTTAAACCCTGCCGACTTTACTTCATCAGGGTGGCGGAAAAATTCCCGCAGGGCATATTGGATGCCTCGACCTGTGGCCTCAGTGCGCCCTCGGATGCCGCCATGTGCTACGGGCTTTCCTGTTACACAGGCTATGTGGTTTATATCGCCGGGGTTAAGATGTTTATAGGTATCTGCAATCCAGGCCATCTCTCGTTGACCTGTGCCCATATCCGGGGCGGGCACATTTGTTGCTGGATTGAGAAACCCCTTTTCTGCCAACTCACGTGCAAAGCGGCGGGTGATGCGTTGCATCTCATCTCTGGAGTAGTCATTAGGGTTGATAAATAGCCCCCCTTTTGACCCCCCGAAAGGCACATCAACAATAGCGCATTTATAGGTCATCAGTGCAGCAAGAGCTTCCACCTCCATTTGATCTACAGAGGTAGCAAAGCGAATGCCACCTTTGGAGGGTAGTCGGTGGATACTGTGAACAGCCCGCCAGCCGGTAAACATCTCAATTTTGCCCCTGATTTCAACGGGGAAGGTAACCTGTAGTACTGAGGCGCAGGCCTTAATGGCATTGGCGACCGCTGGATCAAGGTTCATGATCTGCACGGCCCGGTCTACCATGTGATCTACACTTTGCCGAAATGAGAGGCCGTCTCTTTCAGTATGGTTGCTCATCTGTTCTGCTCCTACGTTGTTATTCTAATGTGAGAGTGGATGTATGGATTGCCAGTTTAATTATCCTAAATTACCACCTACTTCAGTATATTAGACGATAAAATGAGTGTAGTGGATGAATTTTTGCTGTAGCTTATCCATGCAGCTATAGACAGCAGGAGGGCGACACAGTAAAAGATTTATGTGATAAGTAATCAGCACAATAGTTTCCCCCCACCACTCACATTTATAGGTATGAGCATGTCACCAGAACTTAATAGGCCACTCTCTGAAGACGAATTGGCAGCACTGGATCATTTTCTGCTTTCAGAGCATGGCGGCGAAATGATGCCGGTTGATGAAGTGCATGGCTATCTGACGGCTCTTGTCGTAAGTCATGACCAGGCAAGCCAGGGTGAGTGGTTGTCAGCAATCTGGGGTAAACCTGAATTTGTGGATAGTGACGAACAGACAAACATGACCCACTGCTTATTGCGTATGCGAAACGAAATCAGTATGGCATTGGAAGCTCACCGACCTTATGAACCGCTTGTTATTGAAGAGGAGGAGGATGGTGAAGTGGTGGATGCTTATGAGGGGTGGTGCTTGGGTTTTATTCATGCCGTGGCTGATCATCAGGCGTCTTGGGATAGGTTGGCAAAAAACGAGCAGGAACTCCTGACGCCCATTGCCAAGATTGCATTGCTCCTTAATGAAGAGGAACCTGATATGGATGATGAGGAGTATGAGGTCTGTATTGAGTTATTACCTGGTGCAGTTGCTGGCCTTTATGCCTATTGGGAAGCGTCTGGGTCATCAGAATAGGTTATCCCCACCTCTATTGGCATGCACCGCATTGGTGCGTTAATTTGGTGCGGCGCTGATTTTTTGTTAAATTTGGTGCGTCTGCGCTATGTGTAGCTTTCATGGGTGCGTCATAATCATCGGTTTTTTAAATAGAAAATGGTTGGCATAGAAAGTGCAATAGTGGCGGGGGGAGAGCCGCGGTCCCAAGGGATCTGGCAACCATCGAGAATAATTTATTAATTGGGGTAAAACACAATGAAACTATGCAAATTGATACTGGCGAGTAGTGCTTTTGTTGTCTTGGGGGCTTCCAGTGTGGCTGCGGCTTCGCTAGATGAGGAGGTCAAACAGCACAAGGATGTACCGCTTGCTGATAACACACACCAATTCAGCGCCAATATGGCCATGACTTCTGATTATGTCTGGCGCGGCTTCTCTCAGAGCAATAACCACCCTGCTATCCAGGGTGGGTTTGATTATGCCCACAGCAGCGGCTTCTATCTTGGTACCTTGGGTTCCAATGTAGAGAGTGATCCTAATACCCCGTACAACTACGATGGTGCAAACACGGAGATTGATCTCTATGCTGGTTGGAGCGGTGAGTTCAGTGGGGTTTCCGTAGACGTAGGCGCTTTGCATTA
>JAJRZI010000154.1 GCA_024275295.1 Gammaproteobacteria bacterium
AAGGCCAGAAAAGGCCTTTTTAAATGAAAAAATGCCTAAAAACCGGACTTATACGGGCAAATTAAACTGTAATGATTATCAGTAACATCTATATCAATCGATTGGTGAATATTAAAGGTAATTATTCAGAGGTTCCTTAACCTGGACGGTGTACTAGTGAGAGGTGCGGGTTAGTATTTATGGGTTAACGAATGGGCATGATGAGGGAGGGAACGGCTTGGGGTGTTAATGATGGATTCCACGGCTGTTAAGAGATTGCTTGCCATTTTGGTGTCTCTTTTTATGAGATAGTCTGGTCTCTGATGGCCGGGGACGTTTTTCCTGTTATTGGTTGTGACCATGATTGTGGCTATTGTGCTGTTGATTGAATCTGAGGCCCTTAGTGCACTGATCAATGCTGCACCATTGAGTTGCTTCAGCTCTTTGCCCAGGATGAGAAAATCAAATTTCTTGTGTATGAGATGTTCAAGAGCCGTCAGACCGTTATCCAGGAGTGATAGCTGAACAGGCAGCGATGATAATGCCCCCTGATACATCTGCGTCATCATTAAAGAGGGCTCAACAATCAGACCCCGGAGATTATCTTTGCTGAGATTTTGCCGAATATGTGCAAGCTCGTGCTCTATGGCGGTGTAGTCGGCAGGGGAGGTTTGTGCGGATTTTGTGGCCTCCTGTATCAGGTCGACATAGCGTAGGCAGTTGTCTGTAAAGCAGCTGTCAAGCTGGGTTGATTCACTGTCCAGCGTGCCGAGCAGATCCTCGAAGTGATGACATATCTGGCTGATTATATCGATACCATGAGTACCGGCGCTGCCTTTCAGGCTGTGTACCTTGCGATACAACTCCTCATAAATATCATGATCTTCGGGCTGTTGCGCCAGTGATAACATCAGTGTGCTGAGTTGTTGGCATTGTTCAGGAAGTTCGGAGAGAAAGGCATTTTTCAACTGCTCAAGCAGTTGTAGCGTCTGTGATAAAGCGGGCTGATTCTTATTGGTCATTGTGGATAACCCTTTATTAGGCTTTGATTGTTTTATAGGTGATATCTCTCTCCGTTATCTGTAGCACTACTCCACTGTTTTCATGCCATTCTGAAAGCACGATCCGTTGGGCTGGCTCTCCATCCAGTGTAAAGTCATGACAGCCAGGCCGGTGCGTGTGACCATGGATGAGGCGTAATACACTGTTCTGCCGCATTGCTTCTGTAACGGCCTCTTGGTTTACATCCATTATCTCCTCTGCTTTGAGAGAGGTGGCTTCGCCGCTACGTTGTCTGTAGCTAGCGGCAATTGTCCGGCGATCTTTGATGCTTTTTGATAAAAAGTCCTGAGCAAAGGCTTTGCTGCGGAGCATGGTGCGGGCCTGCTGGTACTCTTTATCATCGGTGCAGAGCAGGTCGCCGTGCATCAGGAGGGTTGGAATGCCTGCAAGCTCAATGACATAGGTGTCCGGTAACAGGGTGCTGCCTGTTGTGGACATAAAAGTCTCTCCCAGAAGAAAATCACGGTTTCCGGGTTGGATAAAGATTCTGGTGCCGGATGCTGAAAGCTGTTTTAGCGCTGCTATGATGCTGGGGATGGGGGGGGGCGGTGTCATCATCCCCAACCCAGGTGTCAAACAGATCGCCGAGGATGTAGAGGTTGTCGGCTTGTGGGGCGTGCTGCTGCAGAAAGTGCAGGAACAGCCTGACAGTACCAGGCTGCTCCTGTGAGAGATGAAGATCCGAGATGAGCAGGTTAATCGGTAATTTCCGCTTTCTCGATAATGAGATCTTCTTCAGGGACATCCTGATGCCCCATGCGTGTGGTGGTGGTCACGCCTTTCATCTTGTTTACCACGTCCATGCCTTCGGTGACCTTGCCGAAAACGCAATAGCCCCAGCCATCCTGACCTGGGTAGTCAAGAAATTTATTGTTGGCGATATTGATGAAGAACTGGGCTGAGGCTGAGTGAGGATCCATAGTGCGTGCCATGGCCAGGGTGCCAATCTCATTAGAGAGGCCATTTTTTGCCTCATTCTCAATGGTGGCTCGGGTGGCCTTCTGGGTCATGCCTGGTTCAAAGCCGCCACCCTGAACCATAAAATTGTCGATGACGCGATGGAATATGGTGCCGTAATAAAACCCCTCTTCCACATATTGGGTGAAATTTGCAGCGGTTATAGGGGCCTTCTCTTCATCAAGTTCAATGACGATATTGCCCATGTTGGTCTTGAGGGTAATCATTCAGTAGGGTTCCTTAAAGTGGGTTAAAGACGGCTGATGCTTTCAATAATTACAGGGGTATTGGGCACATCACGCATGCCGTGGTTGGAGCCTGTAGGTGTGTTGGCGATTTTGTCGACCACATCCATCCCCTTGGTTACCCTTCCGAAAACAGCGTACCCCCAGCCATCAAAGCTTGGGTAGTTCAGGGTGTGATTGTCAGCATGGTTGATGAAAAACTGGGCCGTGGCAGAGTGTGGTGCGCGGGTGCGGGCCATGGCGATGGTGCCGCGATCATTCTTGAGTCCGTTTTTGGCCTCATTTTGAATGGGTTCATGGGATGGTTTGCGCTTGAAATCCTGGCTGAATCCACCGCCTTGAATCATGAAGCCCTTGATGACCCGATGAAAAACAGTGCCATTGTAAAAGCCTTCGTCTACATAGCGTAGAAAATTCTTTACAGACTCAGGAGCCTTGGTTGGATTAAGCTCCAGTTCGATATTTCCCATGTTTGTTTTAATAAATACACGGGTAGGCTCAGCCTGAACCGTGGTGATCCCAGCTAGCGTGAGCAGGCTGATGATTAAAAATCTGAAAAGAGCTGTTTTCATTCTCGTTATATTCCTGATGTTTAGAGGATAGCGGTCAATGATAATCCTAGTTTTGTCTATCAAACAAGGGCGGAGTATCTGTTGTGTTCCTTATTTGAGTGCTCCAGCTGTGGAAAAAGTTCCGGGATGATGCCCTGAGCAGGGGTGCTGGGCTGTTTTAGATCATGGCTTTCGTTTACCATCTACAGTTCTCCGCTTTATCAAAACTTAGGACCAAAATGCTCAAGATCCACAACAATCTCACCAAACGCAAAGAGAAATTTACCCCTATCGAGCCGGGAAAGGCGCGCATGTATGTCTGCGGCATGACAGTTTATGACTATTGTCATCTGGGGCATGCACGGGTATTGGTGGTGTTTGATGTGGTCTATCGCTATCTGCTAAAAAGCGGCTATGATGTGACTTATGTACGTAACATCACGGATATTGATGATAAAATCATCAAACGTGCCAATGAAAATGGGGAGGATATCTATGATCTGACCCAGCGCTTTATCCAGGCCATGCATGAGGATGCGGAGGCATTGAATGTATTGCCGCCCACCAAAGAACCCCGGGCGACCTGCCATATCCAGGATATTCTGGATATGATCCAGAAACTGATCGACCGGGGTTATGCCTATGAGGCGGGTAACGGTGATGTCTACTATGCCGTTAGCCAATTTGAAGGATATGGCAAACTCTCGGGCAAAGCCCCTGAAGATCTGCGTGCCGGAGCGCGTGTCGAGGTGGCAGAGGTTAAACGTGACCCGCTTGATTTTGCTCTGTGGAAGGCTGTCAAACCAGGTGAGCCTGCCTGGGAATCACCCTGGGGTGAGGGCCGGCCAGGCTGGCATATTGAATGCTCTGCCATGTCGACCTGCTGCCTGGGCAACCATTTTGATATCCACGGTGGTGGTGCTGATCTGCAATTTCCGCATCATGAAAACGAGATCGCCCAGTCGGAAGGGGCGACCGGGGAGAAGTTTGTCAATTACTGGATGCACAATGGATTTGTCCGTATCAATGAAGAGAAGATGTCCAAATCACTGGGCAACTTCTTTACCATCCGTGAGATCATCGAACGCTATCGCGCTGAAGAGGTGCGTTATTTTATCCTGACCAGCCACTACCGCAGCCCGCTCAACTACGATGATGAGCATCTGGATAATGCCCGTGCTGCACTGACCCGCTTCTATACCGCGCTGCGAGGTCTGCCTGAGGTCGAGCCAGCAGGTGGAGAGTCATTCCGGGAGCGCTTTACCCGTGTAATGGACGATGACTTCAATACCCCAGAGGCGCTGGCGGTGTTGTTTGATTTGGCACGAGAGATCAATCGGATGCGGGATCGGGATGAGGCTCAGGCCGCTGGCTTGGCTGCCGAACTGCGCAGCCTGGGCAATATGCTGGGTATCCTCCAAAGCTGCCCTGAGGAGTACCTGTGTGGGGAAGCGGATGCAGGTGGCTTGCGTGATGAACAGATCAATGAGCTGATTGAACAACGTGTTGCAGCCAAAGCGAACAAGAACTGGGCAGAAGCGGATCGTATACGGGATCAACTCCAGGCAGCGGGCATCGTGCTGGAAGATGGTGCCGGTGCTACCACCTGGCGGCGGGGGTAGTCAGGATCATGTTATAGTTAAACAATATGCTGGAAATATTTGATTCAAGCAGTCGGATTCATCACATTGTATAACCCCAAAATCGCAACAATCTAAGCTGAGGCACATTTTCCTATGTCCAACTATGTCCTGTGGTTACAAGAATTAGGCATGAATGACGTCGAAACGGTCGGCGGCAAAAACGCATCTCTGGGTGAAATGATCCAGAATTTGACTGATCTTGGCGTGCGGGTGCCGGGTGGCTTTGCTACCACTGCCTTCGCCTACCGTGAATTTCTGGCGCCGGGTAATCTGGATGAACGTATCCAGGCAGAACTGGATGCGCTGGATGTTGATGATGTCAACACGCTGGCTGAAACGGGTGCCAAGATACGTAACTGGATCATGCAGGCTGAATTTCAGCCCGAGCTGGATCGGGCGATCAATGAGGCCTATGCAAAACTGGAGGCGGAGCAGGGCACCGATCTCTCCTGGGCTGTGCGCTCCTCAGCGACTGCAGAAGATCTGCCGGATGCCTCCTTCGCTGGCCAGCAGGAGACCTTTCTCAATGTCTGTGGCTTGGACAATATCAAGGCCTCGATCAGAGAGGTGTTTGCCTCGCTGTTCAATGACCGGGCCATCTCCTATCGTGTGCATCAGGGCTTTGAGCACCGCCATGTAGCCCTCTCCGCAGGCATTCAGCGCATGGTGCGCAGTGACATCGGCGCGGCGGGCGTGGCCTTTACGTTGGATACTGAATCCGGTTTTCGTGATGTGGTCTTCGTTACCGCCAGCTACGGTCTGGGTGAGATGGTGGTGCAGGGCGCGGTCAACCCGGATGAGTTCTACGTCCACAAACCCACCCTGGCTGCTGGCCGTCCTGCCATCGTACGCCGCAATGTGGGTGACAAGGCGATCCAGATGATCTACTCCACACCGGAAGATAATCTGGACAGCCCGGTCAAAACCATTGATGTGCCTGAAGAGATACGTCCTCTTTTCAGTGTCAATGATGAAGATATTGAAGAGCTGGCCCGTCAGGCAGTTATTATCGAAAAGCATTATGGCTGTCCAATGGATGTGGAGTGGGTCAAGGATGGCAATGATGGCAAGATCTACATCGTACAGGCTCGCCCCGAGACGGTACAGAGCCGCACCGGCAATGTGATTGAACGCTACGAGATGAAAGAGAAGGGCGAGATCATCGTTGAAGGGCGCAGCATTGGTGGCCGTATCGGCAAAGGCACCGCCAAGGTGGTCATGAGTATTGATGATATGGATCACATCAAACCGGGCGATGTGCTGGTCACTGATATGACCGACCCGGATTGGGAGCCGATCATGAAGCGTGCCTCCGCCATCGTCACCAACCGGGGTGGCCGCACCTGCCATGCTGCCATCATTGCGCGTGAGCTGGGCGTGCCGGCTGTTGTGGGCTGCAACGATGCCACTGATGTGATCAAGGATGGCATGGAGATCACCGTCTCCTGCGCTGAAGGTGATACCGGCAATGTCTATAACGGCCTGCTGGAGTTTGAATATTCGCAGATTGAGCTGGGCAATATGCCAGAGATCCCCACCAAGATCATGATGAATGTGGGCAACCCGGATCGCGCCTTCGATTTTGCCGGTCTGCCGCATGCAGGTATTGGTCTGGCGCGGCTGGAGTTCATCATCAACAACATGATCGGCATCCACCCCAAGGCGCTGCTGGAGTTTGATCAGCTGCCACAAGCGCTGAAGGATGAGATTCAACCCCGCATTGCGGCCTATGCAAGTCCGCGTGAATTTTTCATTACCAAGCTGACCGAAGGCATCTCTACCCTGGCGTCCGCTTTTGCACCACACTCCGTGATTGTGCGGATGTCCGACTTTAAATCCAACGAATATGCCAATCTGATTGCTGGCCCCCGCTACGAGCCTGAGGAAGAGAATCCGATGATCGGCTTCCGTGGTGCCTCCCGCTATATTTCAGAGACCTTTAAAGCGTGCTTCGAGATGGAGTGCGAAGCCCTGAAGCGGGTGCGAAATGATATGGGGCTGACCAATGTAGAGGTGATGATCCCCTTTGTTCGCACCCTGGGTGAAGCCAAAGGTGTGACGGAAGCGCTGGCTGCCAATGGCCTGGAACGAGGCAAGGATGGCCTGCGTTTGATCATGATGTGTGAGCTGCCATCCAATGCCGTACTGGCAGAGGAGTTTCTGGAATATTTTGATGGCTTCTCTATCGGCTCAAACGATATGACCCAGCTCACCCTGGGGCTGGATCGTGACTCCAGCCTGGTCGCCAAGAGCTTCGATGAGCGCGACCCGGCGGTGATGAAGATGCTCAGCATGGCCATCAAGGCCTGCCGCGATGTCGGTAAATATGTGGGTATCTGCGGCCAGGGGCCGTCTGATCATCCTGATCTTGCCCGCTGGTTGTTGGAGCAGGGGATATCCAGTGTCTCCCTGAACCCGGATACCGTCATCGAAACCTGGCTCTTTATGGCCAAAGAACAATCGGAAGCGGGGCTTTAGCCCTGCAACACTGCGGGGCTAAAGCCCCGCTTCCGACAAAAACCAATCAACTGCAGGCCAACATTAAAACTATGGCTCAATTCATCTACACCATGAACCGTGTGGGCAAGATCGTTCCGCCCAAGCGACGCATCCTGCGTGACATCTCCCTCTCTTTTTTCCCTGGCGCCAAGATTGGCGTGCTGGGTCTCAACGGCTCGGGTAAATCGACTCTGCTGCGCATTATGGCGGGACTGGATACCGAGATCGAAGGCGAGGCGCGCCCTCAACCCGGCATCAACGTGGGCTATCTGTCGCAGGAGCCACAGCTCGATCCAGAAAAAGATGTGCGCGGAAATGTAGAAGAGGCGCTGGCCGAGGTCACCCATGCCCTGAAACGGCTGGATGAGGTCTATGCCGAATATGCTGAGCCGGATGCAGATTTCGACGCATTGGCCAAAGAGCAGGCCAAGCTGGAAGATATTATCCAGGCGCAGGATGGCCACAATTTGGATCGCACCCTGGAGGTTGCAGCAGAGGCCCTGCGCCTGCCGCCATGGGATGCTAATGTGACCAAACTCTCCGGTGGCGAACGCCGTCGTGTTGCACTCTGTCGCCTGCTGCTCTCCAAGCCCGATATGCTGCTGCTGGACGAGCCGACCAACCACCTCGATGCTGAATCGGTCGCTTGGCTGGAGCGCTTTCTGCACGACTACCCCGGTACCGTGGTGGCAGTGACCCATGACCGCTACTTCCTGGACAACGTGGCCGGTTGGATTCTGGAGCTGGATCGTGGTCATGGTATCCCGTGGGAGGGCAACTACTCCTCCTGGCTGGAGCAGAAAGAGGCTCGACTGGAACAGGAAGAGAAGGGTGAGCAGGCCCGAGCCAAGGCGATGAAGCATGAGCTGGAGTGGGTCAGAAGTAACCCCAAAGGTCGCCACGCCAAAAGCAAGGCGCGTCTGGCTCGCTTTGATGAGCTACAGACCCAGGAGTTCCAGAAACGCAGTGAGACCAATGAGATCTACATCCCACCCGGTGAGCGGCTGGGTGATCTGGTGATTGAAGCTGTTGACCTGAAAAAGGCCTTTGGTGACCGACTGCTGGTTGAAGATCTTAACTTTAATCTGCCCAAGGGCGGCATTGTAGGCATCATCGGCCCGAACGGTGCAGGCAAGACCACACTCTTTCGTATGCTGACGGGTGCGGAAAAACCAGATGCCGGTGAGCTGCGTGTGGGTGATACCGTGCAGATCGCCTGCGTCGATCAATCACGCGATGCGCTGGATGATAATAAAACCGTATGGGAAGAGGTGTCTGACAGCTCTGACATCATCACCGTTGGTCGTTTTGAGATGCCGTCACGCGCCTATGTCAGTCGCTTTAACTTCAAAGGTACAGATCAGCAGAAAAACATTGGTTCACTCTCAGGTGGTGAGCGTAACCGCGTCCATCTGGCAAAGCTGCTGAAGAGTGGCTGCAACCTGCTGCTGCTTGATGAGCCAACCAACGACCTGGATGTTGAGACCCTGCGTGCGCTTGAAGAAGCCATTCTGGACTTCCCAGGCTGCGTATTGGTGATCTCGCATGACCGCTGGTTCCTGGATCGTATCGCAACCCACATCCTGGCCTTTGAAGGCGACAGCACCGTGACCTGGTTTGAAGGCAACTATGCCGATTACGAAGCAGACCGTAAACGCCGTCTGGGTGTCGATGCGGATCAGCCGCACCGGATTAAATACAAGCGTATAGACGGTTAGGAGGCGCTTCCGGTATCGTGCTGATGTAAAGCCTGTTTAAATGTGGAAATCTCTGGTTCCCACGCTCCAGCGTGGTAACCCATACGGTACTTGTAATCTTCCCATCCTATGCATTCCCACGCAGAGCGTGGGAACGAGAAACATTCCAATAACAAACTCAATACGGGCAATCAATGACCAACTTCGGGGAACACGTCAGCTTTATCTGGTCTATCGCGGAGATCCTGCGCGGTAACTACAAACAATCGGAATATGGCAAGGTGGTGCTGCCCTTCACGGTGCTGCGCCGTCTGGACTGCGTGCTGGAGCCGACCAAGGAGAGAGTGCAGGCACAGCTGAAGAACCTGCCGGGCAGCGTCGATCACGAGATGCGCGAAACCATGCTGAACATGGCCGCTGGGCAGAGCTTCCACAACACCAGCCTCTTCACCTTTGAAAAACTGCTGGACGATCCGGACAATATCGCAGCCAATCTGACTAACCTGATTAACAGCTTTTCCGATGATGCCCGTGAGATCTTCATCGAACGCTTCAAACTGCCCGAACAGGTGGCAAGGCTGGACAAGGACAATCTGCTGTATATGGTGGTCAGTCGTTTTGCACAAGCA
>JAJRZI010000027.1 GCA_024275295.1 Gammaproteobacteria bacterium
AATTCCTGCAAATAATTTAATCATTATTAATCTCCTTAAATTTCATCTGCATAAACATGCTTACGACTATATCTGCGCAACCACCACAAATCAACTGACACACACTTTGTGCGCGTTTTGGGAATTTATTTTTGCATAACGCCCTCATCAGGGGCTTTCAGAAGGGGCGCGATTTTTGCGAATGCAAAAAATCGTGAACCTTCTGAAAGTCCCGCTGGATGAGTTTGTTAGCTGCATATTTTAATTAATGTAAAATTACATGACAGAACGCGACATCTTTCGGCCTAAATTGACGTGCGCTCATACCTTCTTCTTCAGTTTCGATTAAGCTTTGATGCACCCACTACTTAGGAGCTTTTTTCAATATTCTGGTAATTCACCTGTTTCTGTGAGATGAATAAATTGCTCTTCATTTAAAGCAATAACATTTTGTGCCCTTGCTTTCTCAATTTTCTTTGGCCCTGCATTGTCACCGCAACATAAGAAATTGAGATTTCGAGTAACTGAACTTCTAATAATTAGCCCTTTTCCTTCGGCAATTTTTATTAGTCGTTTTTTGTCATCACTTTTGAAGCCGGTAAAACAAACATCGAGGTGGTGATGTGATTTCGGTGGAGCCTTGGGTGGTGGACTAATTGAAATATAATGATTTAGTTTAGAGTCTATATTATCATTATTTTTGATAATTTCTAGAATTCGATCTTTTCGAAAAGTTCTTAAATCATTAGCCGTATGACAAAACCCCTGTAAGTATTCATTTGTTTCAGATATATCGGAGATTATTCTGGCTGTAATATTTCCTCTAGCATCTTGATATATAAATGTAGTTTCGTTAATGCTCATAAGCTTCTCCTTTAGCAGCTAACTGGTAATATTCGGCAGGCTTATCCTGCCAAAAGTATCTACATATAGAAGCATGCTTCTATATGTAGAAGCTAGATATCTACTTATAGATATCTATATACAGATACCTCACCACAATACTGCAGCTTAGAATTTAGCTGCTATTCAGTCATTTTCATTCTCTATGATACGCTCTTCCAGCCCAAGTTTTACGATTTTTTTATAGCTGAGTTCCCACAGTTTTTGCCGGGGCCGCCATATTCCACCCGCTTCTTTAACTTGTTCTCGAATAGTCATTTCATAAAACGCCACTCGAATTCCCAGTCGATCATTGTCATCTCGTTTCTTGATTGCACTGGTATTGGTTGCACTGGCTGATATGCCTGGCTGCCAGTCACTTTCCTCTGCAATAAACTCAACTGTTGTATAGCGCCGCTTTTTTTCCAAATCATATCGATATCTTACAGAAACCAGGCGATCTCCATATAGCTCACCCCATTTTTTTGTCCCTTTTTGACCGGGCTTCAGACATGCTTTTATTCTCATTTTATTATTCCCTTATATTGTTACCATCGTTTCACTCTATTCATTTCCACTGCCTTATTCATTACGTCTGGTGTTAGAAACTGCTCTAACGGGCTGCGTACGCCACTTGCTCCCATTTGCAGAACATGGGTATAGATCATCGTTGTCCGTATATCGCTATGCCCAAGCAGCTCCTGCACTGTTCGAATATCATACGCTGCTTCCAGTAAATGGGTTGCGAAGCTGTGTCTCAGGGCATGGCAGCTGGCGTGTTTGTATATTCTTGCCTGTTTTTTGGCGCGTTTCAGTTCACGATTCAAAGTTGATTCATGCAGATGATGGCGGCGTTTTTTTCCTGAACGAGGGTCTTCAGATGTTGTTTTGGCAAAGAATACATATTGCCAGCCCCACTCTTTTGCAGCATTCTGGTATTTTCGTGCCAAGGCATGGGGAAGATAGACCTCACCATTACCATTGGTCAGGTCTTTTTGGTGAAGGATTCGGCCTGCCTTTAGTTGTTCCTGTAGCGAGGTAATAAGTGATGAGGGGAGGACGGTGACACGATCTTTCCCCCCTTTTCCCTGTCGGATGTTGATCTGTTTACGATCAAAGTCAAGATCCTTTACCCGCAGTCGCAGGCACTCCATTGCACGCATTCCTGAACCATAGATCAGTTTATTCGCTAAGCCGCTCATCCCTTCCAGGCATGGGAGTATGCGCATAATCTCTTGTTGACTAAATACAGTGGGTAAATTTTGCGGGCATTTTGCACGACGGATATTGTGCATTTGCTCAAGCTCGGTTTTCAGTACTTGTTTGTAGAGAAAAACCAGTGCATTGAGGGCTTGATTTTGGGTAGATGCTGCAACATTAAGCTCAACAGCCAGATAAGATAGGAACTGTTCAACTTCTTGCGCGCCCATTTTAGCCGGGTGTTTTTTATTATGGTGCAGGATATAACGCTTTACCCATTGCAGATAGGCTTTCTCTGTACGGATACTGTAGTGCTTTAGTCTGATCGCATTCCGTACCTGGGCTAATAGTTTTGAGCTGCCTACGATTCCATCTGTGGTCTTTTCCATTGGCATTGGCCTGTTTTTATGTTGTTTTCAGATAATTTACCATATATCCAGAGGGGAATAAAAGTCCTGGAGGTTCAATTCAAAATCCACAATTGAACCTGCTGTGGATTTCAGATTCAATAATTTTCTCCAGTTTGAGTTGACTATTTAACCATTTTTACGAATGAGTCAATCAATAACTCCGGGGTTTTAAATGCTTGTCTATCCAAATAATAATAAGTACCTATTTGTGCCGCATCACGATAGATACGGTATTCAATTTTTGTTTTTGGTATTACGCCAATGATATACTTTTCACCATCATCTTCTTCTATTCTTTGATTGCCTTTTACGTCATTAAAGTAGAACAATGCTTTTTGAAGCTCTTCATTACAACGATTTTGAAAGCATGAAAGTGCGTTTGCATCTTCTTTTAAATAAGGCTCCCATGCCACATCCATTTCATGGGAAATGTTCAGTTGCCGCTTGAACCATTCTAATATTTTTACAACTACTTTGTTTAAGGTAGACATTTCATTACAACCCGCATAGAACAGGCATAGTTATCGTTATAATAAGTATTTTCACTGACTCTCTTCATTAAATGAAAGCTCTCTACCTTTTCCTTTAGATGCCGGGGTCGCTCTGTCCCAGGCCCAATCCCTGATCTTTTTTATCTGCTCTTTCATGGTTTCTGATAGTGGAACAATTGTATCAATGTGCTTGGCGATATCTTTTGTTGTAAATGTATGATCTTGAGCACAGGCATCAATTCGTCCTCCATTGACTGCCTGTTCTATCTCTGCTGCATTCCACTCTTTTGTTATCTTTGTAAGGTGCGCAATATTAAAATCGTCGGGATTTTGATTGTTTGCCTTAATATGTATTTTGAGAATCTCTGCCCGTTCTTCATCATCGGGAAGATCACAAAAGAAGACCTGGTCAAAGCGTCCTTTCCGAATAAGTTCTGCGGGTAGCGACTCAATCCGGTTGGCAGTTGCTGCTACAAAGACCAATGGTGATTTTTCCTGCATCCAGGTTAAAAAGGCTGAAAATATATGGGATTGATTGATATTGCCGCCTTCAAGCAGGCCCAATCCGTTCTCTATCTCATCAATCCAGAGCACTGCGGGGGCGGCGCTCTCTACCATTTGCGTGACTTTATGGAATGCGGCTTCCGGGCTGCCATGCATTTGCGAGAATATGAGATTCATATCCAATCTAAAAAGCGGTACATTCCATGTATTGGCTACGACCTTGGCACACATGCTTTTGCCGCATCCACTGATGCCCATGATCAAAATACCTCTGGGTATGGGCATGCCACTCAATTGCGCCTTGTGGGTAAAGATATTTTTTCTTATATTGATCCACTCTTTTAATCGACCAAGGCCGCCAACCTGATCAATATTAAAATCAACCGGGACATATTCCAGGCTGCTCATGCCTCCGCTGGTCACTAGCCGTCTTTTGCATTCATTGATCAAACTGGAAACAGCTGCAGTGGTTATTTTTTTACAGTGGTTGATTTGATGCATTACATGTGTCGCATCATTCAGAGTAAGTCCACAGAGTGAGAGTGCAATATCTTTTAGTGCTTCATTATGTAATTTTCGGGTTGCGCTTTTATTCTGCAAATCATGAAGATGGGCCAGCATCTCATCCAGGCCTGGCAGGCTAACATTTATCTGGAATATTTCATTGCTTAGTGCATGTGGAATGGCTTTATCTGATGAGACTATAAAAATAAACAGGTCATTCCGTTCACGAAATTTTTCATAGGCGTCCCGCAGTAATCTATCCATTTTGGGCTGGCCGGAAAAGTCCAGCAGATCTTTCATGATGTAAAAGCCGGGCCTACCGTCTTTAATAATGACTTGCAGTGCTTTTATTGGGTCTTTTGTCTCTTCAATTGTGTCTTTAACCTCTATCCCGGTCGTACATGACCATGTGATAACCGGCAGATCACTCTTCTGTTTTTCAGCAAGCTGGTACAGCAGTTTAATGATACGGTGCTCTTCTGTGCTATTGAGATAGATTATGGGGTACTGGCCTGCAATGGCTTTTTCTATCTCTTTTGTTACTCCGGCCATTTTCCATTTCCTGTCTATTTGGACGTTAACCCGATTAGCCGCGCAAGCTGCTCTGGTTTTGAAGAAACCATTCATAGGCTTTAGTCAGCCCATTAGATAACTCTGTTTTCGCGTGCCACCCAAGCTGCTGTACTAATTCAACATTTAAGAGTTTGCGTGGTGCGCCATCTGGTTTTGTTTTATCAAAGAGGATCTCACCGTTATAGCCAACAACCCTGCCCACCTCTTTTGCCAATTCAGCGATGCTGATATCACGGCCTGTACCAATATTCAGGTGCGACACCATCGGCTCTGTCTTTTCCAGATAGCGATCATGATCCAGCGCCATAATAAACAGGCAGGCATCGGCCATGTCATCCACATATAAGAATTCACGTTTTGGATTTCCGCTGCCCCATACATTAACTGCTGGCAGGCTATCTGTTTTGGCCTCGTGGAATTTTCTTAACAGTGCCGGAATAACATGGCTGCCTTCAAGATTATAGTTATCTTCAGGGCCATAAAGATTGGTCGGCATCACAGAACGATAGTCCGTACCGTATTGCCGATTGTACGATTCACACAGCTTTATGCCCGCAATCTTTGCAATGGCGTAGGGTTCATTGGTCGGTTCCAGTCTGCCGGTCAGGAGCACTGATTCAGCCATGGGCTGTGCCGCCATGCGCGGATATATGCAAGAGCTGCCTAAAAACAGCAGCCGCTTGACGCCTGCTCGCCAGGCTGCATCAATGATATTTGTCTCTATCATCAGGTTCTGATAGATAAATTCTGCGGGCCGGGTATTGTTCGCATGGATTCCACCAACGCGGGTAGCTGCTAAAAAGACAAACTCCGGTTTCTCTGCTTTAAAAAAAGAGCGTACCGCCTGCTGGTTTGTCAGATCCAGTTCTGAATGGGTACGGGTGATGATATTTTGGTATCCATCAGCATGCAGTCGCCGCATAATGGCTGACCCCACCATACCCGCATGGCCAGCCAGATAGATTTTTGAAGCGAGGTCAAATGCCATTATTCATTTCGCTCGTAGGTTTGAAATCCTTCCCGACGACACAACTCATCTTTTTTAGCCAGTTCAAGATCCTCTCGCGCCATCTCTGCCACCAGCGCTTTGAATTCTATTTTTGGCGTCCAGCCCAGTTTTTCTTTTGCCTTGGAGGGATCGCCGAGTAGCGTCTCAACCTCTGTTGGCCTGTAGTAACGTGGATCAACCTTGACAATAACATCCCCTGGCTTGACACTGCATTCCGCTTTTGGCGCAGCATCTACAATAGCAACCTCTTCCTCAGCCACCCCTTCCCAGCGCAAGCCTATACCCAACTCTGTTGCCGCGGCTGTTACAAAATCGCGCACGGTATATTGCATTCCAGTTGCAATGACAAAATCCTCCGGCTTTTCCTGTTGCAGCATCAGCCACTGCATCTCAACATAATCTTTTGCATGTCCCCAGTCACGCCGGGCATCCATATTCCCCAGGTAGAGACAGGCTTGAAGTCCCAGGCTGATACGCGCCAGGGCGCGGGTGATCTTGCGCGTAACGAAGGTTTCACCACGCACTGGCGATTCATGATTAAACAGGATGCCATTGCAGGCATAGATACCGTACGCCTCCCTGTAGTTTACGGTTATCCAGTAGGCATAGAGTTTTGCCACGGCATAGGGTGATCGTGGGTAAAAGGGGGTGGTTTCACTTTGCGGTGTCTCTTGCACCAACCCATACAGCTCTGAGGTTGATGCCTGATAAAATCGGGTCTTTTTTTCCAACCCGAGAATGCGTATCGCTTCCAGCACCCGCAATGCGCCAAGGGCGTCTGCATTGGCTGTATATTCCGGCTCTTCAAACGAAACCGCAACATGGCTTTGGGCTGCCAGATTATACAGTTCGTCCGGTTTCACCTGCTGAATAATACGCACCAGGCTCGATGAGTCTGTCATGTCACCATAGTGGAGAATAAAGTCACGGTCAGGTTGGGATGGGGCCTGATACAGGTGATCTATCCGATCCGTGTTGAACAGTGATGAGCGGCGCTTGATGCCATGAACCTCGTACCCTTTGTGCAGTAAAAACTCGGCCAGATAGGCTCCATCCTGCCCGGTAATACCTGTAATCAGTGCTCTCTTTTTCATCTGTTTTCCTGATAAGTTGTATCAATGCAGCGACTTTACTCTGCGGAATTCGCCAACGAACATAATCACCGGAAAGTTGCGTTTCAGCTCTTTGCTATAGAAATTACGCATGACGACGCCATTGGGGAATTGAATGCGTGTGCCAACCGGCAAATCAGCAACCGGCCCGGCCAACCAGGCGGCAAGCCCGTCGTCACGTTGCACTTCCAGATAGCTATAGCGCGCAGCCTTTATGTACGTCACAACGACAGCCTCATTGGGAAGAACGCCTTTCTGTTCCTGTTTTTTAAGGAGCGCCGCTTTTTTTGCAGCGGCCTCTGCCGCAGTTGTCCAGTAGCCAACATCACCCTGCTCATTAAACGCAGCATACTCGATACTGCGTTTATATCCAGTCAGATTGGTTCCACCAATAATATAAATCATATTATTTACAGTCAGCGCACTGATACCCTCTCGCGGCGACTCCAAAGGCGTGGTAACTGCCCAGCTGCCGAGGCTGCCATCTTTATTGATTCTGGCCTTCTCTATGCTGTCCAGATAGGCCGCGCCATCCAGGCCGCCAATGGCATAGAGATAATCACCACGCCGGATCGTGGCCAGCCCATAGCGTCCCGTCTGTAGTGATGACTAAAGCTGCCAAGGCTCTAACCAGCCTTCACTGTCTTCCCGGCTCCATTCCACATCGGCAATACCTACACCCTTCTCTTTGTCATGACCACCGATCATGTAGATACGATCACGCACCTTTTTTACCGCATGAATATAACGCGCCATATTCATGGTATCTGTCAGTACCAGCCACTCATCGAGCGTCCCATCCGGCAGGATCTCGGCACGCTCTACACTATCCAGTAAAATCCCGCTGAATCCGCCAAAGACATAGAGATGATGGCCTATCACGGCCAGCTTGGTGCAGCGCCGTTTGGTATTCAGTCTGAACTGCTCTGTTGTCCAGCTGCCCAGTGTGCCATCGGGTTGGATCTCGGCACGCTCTATGCTGTCCAGCAGGATCTTTCCATAATCACCCTGGCCACCACCCACAACATAGACAAAATTCTTATACCGTACGGCAGAAAAAAAACCACGCTCCGTGTTCAGCTCCGGCCCTTGAACCCATGCAGACAGATTGCCTTGCTCACCAACCCTGGTATATTCGCTGGTGCGCAGAAACCTTTTGCCATCTACTCCACCAATCAGATGGATGACACCATCTATTTCTACTGCGGCGGCACCGGAGCGCGCTGTCTGCATAGGTGGCCCGGTACGCCAGCCAGGAACCCACACCCGTTCCTGTTGTGCCTGGTGAGCTGCTCTCTGTTGCAACACGGTGCTATCTGCAAATACTTGATTAGCAACGATTAGCAGAATAAGGCTCCCGATCAACATCCCTGGCCTCTGCAGGATTGATCGATTCAATCTGTGATTCATACCTTGCATATTATTGACTAACATCCTCTGTACTATAACCCATCCGCCCCTCATTTGTTGAGTGCGGCTACCCTTAAAGAGTAGAGTCAATAGAGACATCTGACAGGAGCAGCCCCACTATGAGCAGCCCATCATCGGTTCATGTCTATGCAGGTGAAGAGATCGCCCGCTATGGCTTTGGTGACAGCCACCCCTTTGGCACGGATCGATTCGGTGCCTTTTGGCGTGAATTTACCAAACGCGGCCTGCAACACCAGGTTCAGGTATGTACGCCAAAGCTGGCGGATCAGTCCGCAATTGGGCTATTTCACACTTCCAACTACATTGCCAAGGTAAAGACCATGTCACAAACCGGCATGGGCTTTCTGGATGGCGGCGATACCCCCTGCTTCCCGAATGCCTATCAGACGACAGCCTATGTGGTTGGCAGTGTACTGGACGCCATCGACCATATAACCCAGGGCAGCGCCAAACGGGCTTTTGTACCGATTGCCGGGCTTCACCATGCCCGCCGTGATTCTGCTGCCGGGTTCTGCATCTTTAATGACTGCGGTATCGCCATCGAAGCCCTGCGCACCTATTATGGCATTCAACGGGTGGCCTACGTCGATATCGACGCTCACCATGGCGATGGTGTCTTCTACGCCTTTGAATAGGATCCCGACCTGATTTTTGCCGACCTGCATGAGGATGGCAACTACCTCTACCCCGGTACAGGCGCCAGAAACGAGACCGGAAAAGGGGCGGCCAAAGGCAGCAAACTCAATATTCCCATGCCACCCAATGCGGATGACCCGGCATTTTTATCCGCCTGGGCCAGAGCAGAGGCGTTCATCACACAGGCAGAACCTGAATTTATCATCCTCCAGTGCGGCGCCGACAGTGTTGCCGGCGATCCTCTCACACATCTTAAATACAGCACCAAAGCACATGCCCATGCAGCAAAATCACTCGCAGATATTGCAGATACCCATTGTGAAGGGCGGATGCTGGCGGTCGGTGGCGGGGGCTATAACCGGGACAATCTGGCAGATGCCTGGTGCAGAGTAGTCGAGGCGATGACCCCGGATTAACCAGTTGCCGAAAATAACCTGTTACTGCCATACTCACACCCAAGATCCGCAATTTATTGTGGATCTTGGGTCATACTCAATAATTGAAAAACAGGGAGCACAGCTATGTCTGCGGAGAGATTTGATATCTTTTTCTCTGGCCAAATCATAGAGGGCCATGATGAAGTCGAAGTGCGCGCCAGGATAGGCCGCATCTTCAAAGCCAATCCAAAGCAGCTGGAACAGCTCTTTTCAGGAGAGCCGATAAAAATAAAGTCCGCTGTTGATCTCGACAAAGCGGTCAAATACCGGGTTACCTTCCGTGATGCATGGGCTTTGATCGATATCAAGCCCATCTCAACCGCCAGCACGGCTCAACCACAGGCCCAAACCACTCAGCCCCCACCTGTTTCTCCAGCACCGGCAAAAGACGAAGTGGAGCTACTACCCCCCCAAACCGGCAGTCTGATTGACTGTGCAGCTGAGGTCATACCTGCTGTCATCCCCAATATCGACGGCATCACTCTTGGCAGCAACGCAGGCCCACTCGATGAAACAGAGCCACCACCCCTGGCAAACATTGATACACACAATCTAACACTCGGCCCAGCCCGTTCCGAAGCCGTGCTGGATGAGAGAGAACCACCGCCACCAGCAAACATCAACACCAGCGATCTAACGCTCAGCACACCCAACACAGGAACGCTTGAGGATTGCCAACAGCCAGTGGAAGCCATTGAACTGCCCGATATCAGCGCACTTGAGATAGCCGAGTCAAAGGCAAAGTTTTAGCAACAGCCGCCTGCCCCACTGCTTTTTGCTTCAACTGAACGACAAAGGTACCCATCGCATAGTCAATAGAGAAACGAACCGGGATTTTGCGATCATCCGCCGTCATCCAGATAAAAACCGCCGGGTGCACTGGCTGCCCACTCCACTTTCCAGCCTTGAAGGCATCAAGTCGTACTTTAAAGAGATCCCTCTTCCGGCCGTCCTGTACTAAAGGCCCGCGCGTTTGAACCCTGACCCGATAGTTCAGCACCTTTTTACCATCCGATATCGTAAACCGCAGCTCCTCCCCGACAACAAGCTTTTGGCTTCGAACAGCTTGCAGCAGCGACAAACGATCCAGCATATCCGTCGATAGCTTTTGACCGGGTTTTGCAGAACGGCTGAAATGTGCCGGGTCATACCCCAGAAAGCTGAACATATCAGCTGACCCACCCTTTTGAGCCGCCTCGGTGGATGCTGCCACCTGCTTAGATTTGTGCCATTTGTAACGCTCTGTTACCTTTTTATTCCAATCAAAGCGAATAATTTCATGGCGTTCCTTGCGCGTCTTCTTGCGCTTATCAATCAGGATGGAGCGCCGCCGGTCAGTGCTGAAATAGCTTGTCAGCTGAAACCGGAAAGGATAGAGATACTCCATCTTTTTATACTGTTCGCTGCTTATCCGGACAAGCGTTTTATAGGCGGCCTCACCATTAACAGTGACCGCCTGCTGTGCGTTCTCCAGCACGGCATCACAGATATCAAGCCAGGTCATGGCGGTAAATCCCCCCTGATAGGAGATGGTATATTCCAGGCGCTCATCAGCCACTGGCGTAGCGGATAGATAGATGGGGAATAAGAGGAGCAAAAACAGAAACCAACCCACACCGTTACAACACAATTTATGGCGTAACCGACGCATACAAAGAATACCGCCTATCCTTTCTACTGGTTGCTGCTTCTGGCCCAAAACTTGCTGGGATGTAGTCATAACATCAATTCACATATCGATACGTCATTTATTTGACTTACATGAGGACAGTAATTGTGGTCACACCTATTTCAAATGACAAGCTTCTCTCTTCCAGCAGCTCAAAAACCGGGGGGTCGGATACAAAAAGCACAGGCAGCGCCAACAGAAGCGGTGCGGACACCGGCTCTTCTGCGGCAACGCCTGAAGCTGGCAGACCTGCAGATGATACCGTAAACATTGACCGCGCCAGTCAACTCTATCGTAGCGCCACCAGTGAACCCACCCGATCAACAGGCAGGATCAACACCTCAGAGGAGGCAGCACAACTTGCAGCCCGCATCAGTGAACAACTGACGGCTGACAGCTCGCAAGCAATGCAGGCTCAGGCGGGCGGACTATCCCATCATATCGGCAGCCTGCTAAGTGCAACCCCTTAGGTCTCTGCATCCTGTTTAAAACTGGCTATCGCCTGCTCCGACCCAATGACGATAAGTATGTCTCCCGGATCAAGGCGGTAGCTGTCACTACCCACAGCAAAGATAAAATCATCTCCCTGTTCACGATCAACCACACCCAACAGTACCAGATTATAACGCCGGCTCACCTCAACAGCTGCCAACGTCTGACCATCAAGGATTGAGCCGTCCATTACTGCCACTTCTGCCAGATCCAGATCCTGCTGGCCAAAAACGGTATGTTCAAGCGTCTCCACAATCAGCGGGTTGCGAATGAGGTCATAGATCTTGCGCCCACTGATCTCATACGGATCTATTACTTTATCCACCCCAGCCGCCTTCAGCGTATGCACCGAATCTCCAGACTGGGACAGTGAGACAATCTCAATCTCGGCATCCAATGCCCTGGTTGAGATGGCAATAAAGACGTTTTGTACATCCTCTGGCAGAAAACAGAAGACAAGCCCGACATCTCTGCCAATGCCCAGCGTGCGCAGATTTTCATCATCCCGATAATCGATATGCACTGTCCTGAATCCCTTGGCTGCCGCCGCTGCCAAAGATGACTCATCATCATCCACCAGCAATAGATCCCGCCCCCTGCCCTGCAACTGGGCAGCAACATCCAGGCCAAGCAGGCCAACACCAAACAGAATGATTTTGTCTTTCAAACCTTCCCCCGCTCCAGATGATCACGAAAATGCACGATGCTGAACTGATGACCAAATACAACTAAAAAGTCACCGGCCCGCAGCACCAGATCAGGCTCCGGGTTAAACAGGAAGAAGCTGGTCTTTAGATCATAGGCCCTATCAATTTTGTGATGTTCACGTTCACCTCCACCAATCACACCAAACAGGATCAATTTCTGGTGACAAAAATCTATATCGCCCAGTGATCGTCCATTCAGGCAGGAATTCTGGTGCACAGGGATGGTGTCCATTCCCAGCTCACTCTCCCCGGTTAACATGCCATGTATCGCCTCAAAAGCAACTGGCTGCCCAGCATATTCACCTGCCACCAGCGCCACCATCTTATGGGGCAGGATGGTATGATTTGCCCCTGCCTGCACCAATTTACTCACGGTCTCTTCCTTATTGGCGCGTGAAATAATCTCAATATCAGGGTTCAGATGACGCGCAGTCAGGGTGATATAGACATTGATCACGTCATCACCCGTAAGACAGAGAATACGCCGGGCACGCTCAGCAACCCCCAGGTTTTGCAACAGCTCAACACGCTCAGCATTACCTTCAATCGCCAAATAGCCATACTGCCGCGCAAGATTGATACTCTCACTATCAGGATCAACCACAACAAAATATTCCCGATCCGCACTCAAACGCTCAGCCACCACCTGACCAATCCGGCCAAAACCACAAAGCACGGTGTGATGGCCATGTTTTTCGGTCTCAGAGAAGACCCGACTACGTCGCACCTCAGGCATCTTTTCACTGAAGGCGGAGACGATAATAGAGGTAGTAAAGGCGATCACCCCAAAGCCACACATAATGAGCATCAGCGTGACAAAGCGGCCTTCAGCCGTGTGCGGTGTAATGTCACCATAGCCTACCGTAGATACCGTCACTACCGCCCAATAGATACCGTCAAAAAAGCTGTCAATCTCTCCACCGTCACTACGCGCCTCGAAGAAATAGATGGCTGAAGCTGCCGTAAACACTACAAAAACCAGGAAGAAAAAGAGCACAAAGAATTCAAAGCGTTTCTCAGACAGCACCTGGGCAAACTGGTGAATACTGCGTGAATAGCGAAACAGCTTGAAGAGCCTAAACAGCAGGAACATGCGCAGGATGCGCAATGGGCGGTAGCTGGGGATGATGGCTAAAAGATCAATCACTGCCAGCGGCGTAATCATGTAATCCCACTTTTTACGCACCACCTCGCGTAGTGCCGCCACTGGATGGAAGGGCGCATTGATAAACTCCGCCCGTTCATAATGGTCAATGATGACCCGATGGCTGTCACTGTAGAGCCAGAGCCGGGCAAGATATTCGAGCAGAAAAAGGGTGACGGCTATCCGCTCAAAGATGTCGCCAAACCACCCCAGGTCATTTTTCACCGCATAGATCAGAAAGAAAACGCTGGCAAGAACCAGCACAATCATCCCCAAATCAAAATAGGGACGAATGGGGGCATGTGGATTTTCTAGCAGATCATAGACAAACTGCTTGGCCCGCCTGTAGCGAGACGAGTCTTCGAGTGCGTAGCAACATTGTACCAACAGTTTTGCGAATGACATCAGGAGTGATACCTTCGGTTAGCTCGCAAGCAGATTACGCTATTCCCTGACAAACTCCATACGTTCCACCTCAGCAAGGCTAACCATTTTGCCATCCAGAGTGAGCAGACTGCGCTCCGCCACATCCCCCCTATAGGCTTCATAGTTAACCGTATTGCCACTGCGGGTATCGATAACACGAACCATTACAACCCGATAGCTATCCACCCACTCCAGATAGACAAAATAGATCGCTCCCGCCAACATGATAGAGACCAGCCCATAGGCGGCATAGTGTGGCAGTCGTGATGGCGGTGCTTTGGGCCGTGGCGTCATTGGCGCTGTGGATTGCTGCACACGCTGCACTCGCTTACGCAGTGTCAACACTGCCCCCAGGATAACCACTGCTGTCAGTATTATTTTCAATAACATAGCGCTTACTCTATCATGGCACCCCGTAAGTAGACCATGGTTGCAATTAACGACGGAGCCTCCTATAACATGCAGTATGACAAGTCATTTTTGCAACAACAGATGAACCCTATAAAAGCCTTTACGCTCATTCTACTGCTGTTGCTGAGCGCCTGCAGTGAACCGGATCGTCCCACCCTTGCACTTTACCCCGCTATTCAGCGAGGGGATATCGCCCAGATTGAGCGCCATATCAAATGGGGTACGGATCTCAATCAGGCCGACCCGGACGGCAGCATGCCGCTGCATGTCGCCGCCAAGGCAGGGCGTTGGGTGGTCGTCAAACTGCTGCTGAAGCACGGGGCAAAGATCAATGTCCTGGATAGACAAAACCATACCCCACTCTACGACGCCATCATGTCGGGCCGCACCCAGATTGCAGGGATGCTGATCAAACAGGGCGCCAAATTCAATATCAACAGGCTTTTAGACGAGGCCGTATCCAACCGGATTGCCGATCGCGATGTCTTTAAATTTTTGATGCGCCAAGGTGCAGACATCAATCACACCACTGAAAATGGAGAGGCCCCACTGCACATTGCGGTAAAAAAAGGTTATCGAATTGTCACCAAACTTTTAATACATAACGGTGCCGATATAAATGCCCGGGACAGCAATGGACACACGCCACTGTGGTACGCCATTGGGCATCACAACAGAGACATCAGCGCCCTGCTCAAACGGAATGGCGCTATAGCGGAGTAATCCCTGAAGATAAAAATATTTTCACTGCATCTTTTACCCTGTACTATATTCGTCTACTAAAACTTTTATTGGGTATTACACGCATGGCATCCACTGTAGATGAGCTCACCATTAGCTACACCGAAGACGGCACCGATATTGTAAAGGAGCTGGACAAACAGATTCTCTACAAAGGGGCCTGGTCCACAGTGATCTTTCGCTATCAGGAGTGGAATCGCACAAAAAACGAATATGGCCCTGAGAAATACAGTATTCGCCGCTATCAGAAGCGAAACGGCGAATATATGCAGAAGTCGAAGTTCAATATCTCCAGCAAGGATCAGGCTAAGAATGTCGTTGCTGCATTGGAGAAGTGGATTGCAGATTAGATTCAATCTGGTCTCCCCACTTCATTAAGTCATCCAGTAGTAGTCTATTTTCTGCTGATATATCCGGGGCATTTTTCAGTGCCACAATCTGTTCGCGGTATTCCGCCAGGGTAATACTCCCCCCTCCGTCGGATTCACAGATTCGTTTCCGACGGAACTCACGCCAACGCACCCGATCATCACTTGACAAGGTTTCCGGCCAGTTACGCGCCTGATATCGAAACTGCATCTCAGGCAGGCGCCTGTCCTCAAAAAAGAGCTGGAGGTCACTTAAATCCTCCGGTTTTGTATGCCGGACAATATCAATCTGTTTGCGATCATCTGCACTAAAAAAGCCCCCATAGAGGTCATGATCTGGATCACCAACAGGATCAAACCGTTGCAAGGTATGAGCCTGACGCACCTTCTCCTCAAACGCAACTGCATGCTGTAGCTTTCTGGCATGCTGCTCGCCTGCGGCCACATTAATCTGCCAACGTGCCATAGCTTCAGGCGTTAGTGTGCTCATTGGCACAACTACCGGGCTCTTATTCAAATGCACCATTTTGAGTGGCAGGCGTTCAACCCCCTCTGGCAGCTCTTTCGTAGGGGTGAAGAGCCGCTGGTGCAGCTCCTCTACACTCAGTTCAAAAAAAGCTTCCGGGTCATAGCGGAGATCAAACACAATCACACCATTATTATTTGTCGGGTGTCGTGTAACAGGTGCTACCATCGCCATACGCCCATAGCAGGCGGGAAACATGGAAGAGACATGCAGCACAGCTGTTTTTTCACGCAGATTGAACTGCTGATCAACCAGACGTTTATTACGTAACCGAAAGATATAATCAAATAGACGTGGCTGACGCTCTTTTATCAGTCGAGCCAATGCGATAGTGGCATAGACATCTGATAGGGCATCATGCGCCGCCGTATGGGATATACTGTTGGCAGCCGTCAGCTCTTCCAGCTTGAAACAGGGTGTCCCATCATCATACATTGGCCACTCGATACCCTCAGGGCGAAGGGCAAAGGTGAGTCGCACCATATCGATAATATCCCAGCGTGAGTTGCCGTTTTGCCACTCCCGGGCATAGGGATCATAGAAATTCCGGTAGAGGGCATAGCGGGTAAATTCATCATCAAAACGGATACTGTTATACCCCACCCCGCAGGTGCCTGGCCGCACCAGCTCAGCATGAATAGCGCGGATGAACTCAGCCTCGCACACCCCTTCCGCTGCTGCCCTCTGTGGTGACAGACCTGTCACCAGACAGGCTTCAGGTTGCGGCAGGATGTCATCTGCCGGACGACAGTAGATCATCAATGGATCACCTACAATATTCAGCGCCTCATCGGTGCGGACACCCGCAAACTGTGAGGGACGATCCCGACGTGGATCTATACCCCAGGTCTCATAATCATGCCAGTAGAAGGTGCTCTGCATTACTCTAACTCCATTATTTTAGATTCCTGAATAGATTATCCTGCATTTTTGGCAAAAAAAACCGCTCTGCAATGCAGGGCGGTTTTTTGATTACATCAATAGCAATTATTTTTTAACGATCTTCTCCTTGATACGCGCTGCTCTGCCGGTCAGGCCACGCAGATAGTAGAGCTTGGCGCGACGAACGTCACCACGGCGTTTGACTTCAATATCACCAATTGCCGGACTGTAGGTCTGAAATACACGCTCTACACCCTCGCCGTGTGAAATCTTACGCACGGTAAAGGCTGAGTTCAGGCCACGGTTGCGTTTTGCAATAACCACACCTTCAAAGGCCTGCATACGCTCACGATTACCCTCTTTTACTTTCACCTGCACGACCACAGTATCTCCAGGGGAAAATTCTGGAATCTCGCGCGTGATCTGTTCAGCTTCGAGCTCCTCAATAATATTACTCATGGTCGTCTACTCCTATTTTGAACTGGCACCAGTATGCGCCTGTATAAATTCATTTAATAAAATCTGTTCATCTGCGCTCAGCTTCCGACCCTGTAACAGATCAGGCCGACGCAGCCATGTACGTCCCAAAGATTGCTGCAGACGCCAGCGACGTATCGCTTCATGGTTGCCACTCAGTAGTACGGGTGGAACCACTCTTTCATCGATCTCCTCAGGTCTTGTGTAGTGGGGGCAATCCAGCAGACCATCTGCATGCGAATCCTGCTCTGCCGAGTCTGCGTCCCCCAATACACCCGGTATGAGGCGTATCACTGCATCCATTAACACCATGGCGGCCAGCTCGCCACCACTTAAAACATAATCACCAATGGACCACTCTTCATCCACATAGCAATCAATAATTCGTTCATCAATCCCTTCATAGCGGCCTGCGATCAGGATCATTCCATCCCTTTTCGCCAATGCCTGAGCCGCAGAGTGATCCAGCCTGCGGCCTTGTGGACTCAGATAGATGACCGGAGTTCCCGGTTTTGCCACCGCCTTGGCATGCTCAATCGCCGCCTTTAGCGGCTCCACCTTCATGACCATGCCGGGGCCACCACCATAGGGTCGATCATCGACAGTGCGATGAACGTCCTGGGTATAGTCCCGTGGGTTCCAAAACCCCAGCTCTACGAGTCCGCGATCCACTGCCCGACCCGTCACCCCTTGCTCATCCAGTGCGCGAAACATCTCTGGAAAGAGGGTTACCAGATCAAAACGCATTAAAACTCAGGATCCCAATCGACGATCATGCGCCCTGCCTTCAGATCGACACTCCGAATGACATCCTGCCAGAGGTATGGGATCAAACGCTCCCGCTCTCCTTTGACAACCACCACATCATTGGCACCGGTCTCAAGCAGGTAATCCACGACACCCAGATCCACCCCTTCCGTGGTTTGAACCTTCAATCCTTCCAGATCCGCCCAGTAAAATTCATCTGGTTGCAGCTCCGGTAACTGTTCGCGTGGGATAGCAATCTCCGCCTGCATCAGCATCGCTGCCTGCTCACGGTCATCGCAACCCTTCAACTGGGCGACCACACCTTTACCGTGAGCACGTCCAGATTGAAGTTTATACTTTACCCAGCTGCCTACCTGCCGCAGATACCAGCTAGAGTAGCTTAGTATATTGGATCGAGGTGAGGTGTGAGAAAAGACACGCACCCAACCCTTTACACCATATATGCCTGACACCCGCCCCAGAATAAGCATATCTGGTGCACCAGCAGCGGCTTTTTCAGCCATCGTCGGCTACCGATTCAGGATATTAGACGCAGCTGCCAAAGTTAGGCTGCAGCTTTAGCCTGCTCCTTTATGAGAGAAGCCACACGATCAGAGGTTTGAGCGCCTTTGGAAACCCAATGCTCAATGCGCTCCTGATTGATGCGCAGACGCTCTTCCCCGCCTGTAGCGACAGGATTAAAGAAACCCAGACGCTCGATATAACGGCCATCACGAGGATTGCGACTATCAGTTACCACGATATGATAGAACGGACGCTTCTTAGCACCGCCCCTTGAAAGACGAATTGTTACCATGACCTACCCTTAAAGTTAACCTGTCACGCGCCACGGTCTCTACTGACCGGCAGCAAGTAAACCGCGCATTGTACGCAATTTCAGAGAAAAGTGAAGTACCCTTTTAAGAAAAAATCAGAATGGCATGCCAGGTGGCATTCGACCTTTCATACCCCGCATCATCTTGGCCATACCACCACCTTTCATTTTCTTCATCATTTTTTGCATTTGGGCAAATTGCTTAAGGAGCTTGTTCACATCCTGCACCTGGGTACCTGAACCCGCCGCAATACGGCGCTTACGCGCCCCTTTGATAACAGCAGGGAATGCTCGCTCCTTTAGTGTCATGGAGTTGACAATGGCGACCAATTTACCCATCTCTTTATCATTGACCTGGTTTTTGACATGATCTGGCACCTCGCCCATACCTGGCAACTTGTCCATCATTGACGCCATGCCGCCCATTTTGCTCATCTGCTCCAGCTGCTCCTTAAAATCTGACAGATCAAACCCTTTGCCCTTTTGGATCTTCTTGGCAAGTTTATCTGCCTTGGTGCGGTCAATCTTGGCCTCTACCTCTTCCACCAGGGAGAGCACGTCCCCCATGCCCAAGATACGGGATGCAACCCGCTCCGGATGGAAGGGTTCCAGGGCTGTGGTTTTTTCACCCACGCCAAGGAATTTGATAGGCTTGCCGGTAATTTCACGAATTGAGAGTGCTGCACCACCTCGCGCATCACCATCCGTCTTGGTCAGCACAATACCCGTCAGTGGCAACGCCTCATCAAAGGCCTTGGCAGTATTGGCCGCATCCTGACCCGTCATGCTGTCAACGGTAAACAGTGTTTCAACGGGATCAAGCTCAGCATGCAGCGCCTTGATCTCCGCCATCATCTCTTCATCGACATGAAGGCGACCGGCAGTATCAACAATCAAGACATCCACAAACTGTTTACGTGCCTGCTTGATCGCAGCCTTTGCAATGGCCAGCGGCTTTTGATCGGGACTACTTGGAAAGAACGCTGCCTGAACCTCTGTCGCCAAGGTTTTCAGCTGCTCAATAGCTGCCGGACGGTAGACATCGCAGCTCACAACCATGACTGACTTTTTCTGGCTCTCTTTGAGCCAGCGAGCAAGTTTAGCAACACTGGTGGTTTTACCCGAACCCTGTAGACCTGCCATCAGAACGACTGCCGGTGGCTGCGCCGCCAGGTTGAGCGCCTCATTGGCCTCACCCATGATGCTGACCAGCTCATCATTCACAATCTTGACCAGCATCTGACCAGGGGTCAGACTGCTGAGCACATCCGCACCCAGTGCCTTAAACCGGACACGATCTACAAACAGTTTGACCACAGGTAGCGCAACATCAGCCTCCAGCAGCGCCATCCGCACTTCACGCATGGTATCCTTAATGTTCTCTTCGGTCAGGCGACCGCGTCCACGCAGGTTATTGAGTGTCCGGCCAAGCCGGTCAGTAAGATTATCAAACATGCCAGGGGGTTCCTGCTCGTTTACTTTTAGAATATGGGAAAACCTGTGGAATCTACTATAAAGGGGTGTCGTCTGCAAAGAAGTCGGTAAAACTCCCTTTTCAGAATGGTTCAAGTTATGCCATCATCACACCCAACATGAATAATACACTCATCGCAATCCTGGCCATACTCAGTTATCTGGCCAGTGGACTCATTATTGGCCTGAGACTTTTTGGCAATCACTTTGAGTTGCGCCTCCCCCGCCTGGGGGGAATCACTCTTGGATTAGCCGGCGTTGCGCTGCATTCAGTGGTGCTCTACCACACACTGTTCACAGACAACGGTCTTAATCTGGGCATTTTCAACGCCACCTCACTGGCCGCGTGGATTGTAGTGCTGGCGCTGATGCTGTCAGCCATCTCAAAACCAGTGGAAAACCTTGGCATTGTACTGCTACCACTCGCCGCAATCGCACTGATTCTTGAGCTGACCTTCCCCACCACCTATATCTTCGACCCTACAGCATCCTGGGGTCTGCGCATCCATGCCATTATCTCCCTTATGGCATACAGTCTGTTCACCATGGCTGCGGTACAGGCAGGACTGCTTGCCATCCAGGATCGACACTTGCATAACAAGCACCCTGGAGGATTTGTTCGCGCCCTCCCACCCCTGCAGACAATGGAAGTCCTGCTGTTTGAGATGATTATCATAGGTTTTATATTGCTAAGCATCGGGCTCCTGAGCGGCTTCATGTTTCTTGAAAACATGTTTGCCCAACATCTTGCACACAAGACGATACTCTCTATTGCGTCCTGGCTGGTTTTCGGCACGCTGTTATGGGGACGGTTCCGGTTTGGCTGGCGCGGACGCACTGCCATCAGATGGACACTATCAGGCTTTGTTGTATTGATGCTGGCCTATTTTGGGAGCAAGGCCGTAGTTGAATTAGTACTTGCTGGAAACTAACGAACGGTCAGAGCAACTCAGGATTCAACCCGGATATTTCATGAATTCGGGTTAGGCACAAAAAACCCTGCATGGGTAACTCTGCAGGGTTTTTTAATGGCAATATGGGACGCCAGTTCTTAAGCGGCAGTCACCGGGATCGCCCTATGAATGACGGCGGTCAGCTTGTCTGCGATCACTTTCGGCATGCTGCGCAACAGGCAGGCCAACTGAACGCCTCTCATCATCTGCTCTGCTAACAAATTCACGCACCAACACCATCGAGCCATACAGATCTTTTTTCTGCTGGAGCTTAATCGCTTTTTCAGCATACGCCTCTGACTGAAACAGAATGTGGCCAAAACGCACCTCACCTTCCTCTGAGCGCCTTTTCACAATCTCAATATCAGTTATTCCCTCATGGTCTCCCATGAAATCAAGAAGATCACTGGTAGTTGTACCAGGCTGAAGATTTCCAATGAATATTCCCATATCAGTACCTCAAATTCTCTAAAGCAATAGACCAAGTCTCAAGCACTTAGGCCTTTTATACCACTGACCTGCAAAGAGGACCACCCCTCTATAAAGATTTAAAGAATGCATTTCCCAATCTATTCATCTGCATCCACTGCTGCGGATCTCTCATCTGAGCTGCTGGACTCAGCGTTGGCCTGACTCCGTTCTGCCCGGCCTTTGCGGATGTAGTAAACAATCAAGCCGGTAGCCAGTATCCCAATCAGCATAACCGCAATGACAACAATAATACCGCCATTCATCTCGACTTGCATTATAACCTCTTGATCTAAAAGTATTTAACTTCGTCATATAGCGCACTGACGCAATGAACCCCAGCAACTTGCCGCACCCATCATAGTGTTAATGTTTAATAACAGCAATACAACCCGAAACTAGCACCATTAGTATGTCGTTTTACATTTAACCCGGTGAGTAGTGTGAGCGCACATAACAATCCACCACCTTTTGAAACTTCTCGGCAATATCATTACCCTTCAGCGTGACCGTCTTTTCTCCATCTTCATAAACCGGAGCCACTGGGGTCTCACCACTGCCAGGCAGGCTGATGCCAATATTGGCATGTTTGCTCTCACCTGGGCCATTGACCACGCAACCCATCACCGCTACGGTCATATTATCCACTCCGGGAAACAACTTACGCAAGACCGGCATCTGTTGCCGCAGGTAGGCCTGGATATCCTTTGCCAGCTGTTGGAAGACGGTACTGCTGGTGCGCCCACAACCGGGGCAGGCAATAACAGCCGGGGTAAAGTTGCGCAGCTCCAGGGCCTGCAGAATCTCTTGGGCAACTATCACCTCTTCAGTGCGTGGCGCGCCAGGCTCTGGCGTAAGTGAGATGCGGATAGTATCACCGATGCCCTGTTGCAGCAGCACCGCCAGTGCAGAGGTGGAGGCCACAATCCCACGCGCGCCCATCCCCGCCTCGGTCAGCCCCAGATGCAGGGCATAACTGCAACGTTGCGCCAGCTCCTGATAGACGGCGATCAGATCCTGTACCCCACTCATCTTGCAGGAGAGGACAATCTGATCCTGCCTCAGCCCCAGCACTTCGGCCTGTTTGGCATTCTCCAGTGCAGAGACCACCATGATTTCACGGATGACCTCATCGGTCTCCTTGGGTCGAGATGCATTGGCATTCTCATCCATCATGCGCACCACCAGCTCCTGATCCATGCTGCCCCAGTTGACACCGATCCGCACCGGCTTGTCATAATGGACCGCCATCTCGATCATGCTGGCGAACTGGCTGTCACGATGCGCGCCACGGCCCACATTGCCGGGATTGATGCGGTATTTGGCCAGGGCCTGGGCGCACTCGGGATATTGGGTCAGCAGCTTGTGCCCATTGAAGTGAAAATCACCAATCAGCGGTACACTGCAGCCGCGCTGATCCAGTGCTTCACGAATCTGTGGGATTGCCTGGGCCGCCTCTTCGGTATTGACGGTGAGCCGCACCAGCTCCGAGCCAGCCTCCGCCAACTCCACCACCTGCTTGACAGTAGCAGTGATGTCAGAGGTATCCGTGTTGGTCATGGACTGAATGACTACGGGTCTATTGTCGCCGATAACAACGGGGCCAACGGGCACCCCTTGGGTGCAGTGGCGTTCTACAGGAGATTTTGACATAAAAAGAGGCAGCCTGAATCCAATAAACAGGTGGCTATTTTAGCCTAAACCGAATTGTCGATGTTAGGCTCTTTCAACCATGGATTATGGCAGGCGGTAGACCTCAACCTTTGAGATCTGCTTCAGCGGCACGTGTACCGTCATATCACCACCATAGAGTCGCTGCTTAATGACAATCTGATCTTTCTCTACCGACATCAATACCCCTTTGCGTACCGCATTCTCCTGATCAATATAGACTCGCACATTTTTATCCATATAGCTGCGCAGCTGCGCTATTGGTGTCGGCACATATTCCTGAGTGGGATCTGGCTTTTTCAGCTTTCCAGGTTGCCTGGCGCCAGGAGAGAAGACTGTTTTTGCATCAGGCAGCTGCAACGCAAGCCCTGACTCACTCTTCACTGTTTGCTCTGGCACGCTAAAACTGAGATCGGTCACAGGCTCCCCGTTGACAGACAGCTCTAAATTCAGGACCGACGGAAGGTCTTCCGGCTTGTAGAAAGAGAGACTGGCCGGGTCAATTGCCTCAGGCGGATAAATACTGAAACTCACCTCATTTGGATTTTTGATAAAGCTTTTTATTGCAGCAATCAATCCGGGGCCAGGTCTGAATCCCAGCTGCTGAGCAAGTTGTTTTTCATCCATATTGAGCATCGATTCTATAAAGGCATCCACCGTTAGCTCACGTGCAGCTGCACAGTATTGTTGGGCCTTTGTAACAAAATCAGGATCAATCTGGTAGGTCACCGTCATCTTAGAAAACTGTGGCTTCTGCATCCCCATCATCATAGCACCAGGCTGGGGCACATTGGTCAATAGCATGCTTGTTCGTGAATATTCAACACCACGTATATCAAACCCAGCTGCATCTCAGCTCGGCCTGCTGACGGGTCAAAATCAACATCCAATGATGCATCCATTGTCATGGCATAGAAGCCCAGAGCACCCATCATATCTGGCGAAAGCCCTGTCAATAGCCCGCAACCATCTGGATCGTTAATGCCGGATACCTGCTTGGCGCTCTCCAACATATGGGTGTAACTGGCAGCAAAATCGCCGTCCAATGGAATACTAAAGCCCTTAACCGATAATCCAAACCTTTCAGGCGGTCTGTTTTGAAAGCTACCCGTAGTCAATTGATAGAGAAACGGCAGGCCATTTCCCTGTATCTGAGCTGATTCAATCGTGATTTCATCATTACTGCCTGACGGATAGATACTGATCTTTTCAACAGCAATACTGCCTTCAAAACTTGAGCTGATACCTTGGTATCTAATCTCTGCAAAAGGACTGGCCAAAGAGATCACTTTATCCAGCTCACTTGAGACACGATAATAGATATATCCCTTGGCACCACCCAACAGGACTCCAGCAAGGATGAGCAAGCCAACAAACAGTGTTTTAAGTTTCATGGTCAGATAGCTTTATCCAGAAAACAGCATTCAACAGAGAGGCACGATCATCCTAAACTAATCAGCCTGTTATATTTTTCGACATAGTAGGATACTTCTTAAGCAAAGCCAAAATTACCACGCCTTTTTATGTCCATGGTAATGCTTTGCCGCATCTGGATAGGATCATCAATCTGTGATTTCACAGGAAGAACTGAGCGAAGCATTCAGAGCCGTGCTCGCCAGTGAGACAACCGGACGACCCTGTGAGAGCCACATCCGTTCAGGCCGGGGCACAAATGTGAAGGGCCGAGTCCTGCTCGCCGAAGCGAGCCGAAACCGGCCCCTGCCACTTCTTTTTTGATGCTCAGGCTTTTACATCAAGCAGACTGCCAATGGTTTTGCTCATGGCATCTGCTGCCTGCATCACTTTCACGCTAGCCTCAATCTGGGCACGATCAGCAACCAGATTCACCATCGGCTTCACAATATCCATAGCTTGATCTGGTTTGTTGGCTTTTGCTATCTGATCCGCATCCTGCCTCAAACTATCAAGGCCACTCTGGATACCCTGAACACCACTATTAAACACACTGCTTATCGGTTCCATCATAATAACCTTCAGCCATATTCATACTTTTAAGTATGCGTCAACCTTGCTATTTTTACAGATATTTAGGCTGCCAATAGTGTGAACCCCATCACAAAAAAGAGCCTACAACTCCCGTGTCGCCAGGAATTGGATCTCTGGCCAACGTTCAATAGTCAGATCAAGGTTGACACGACTGGTGGCCAGATAGACCAGCTGATCGTCCCCATCCACAGCCAGATTGGCATGCGCCTTGGTGCGAAACTGCTCCAGCATCTTGCTGTCATCACACTGCACCCAACGGGCTGTGGAGACCTGCACCGGCTCCACTATAGCTTCAACATTATATTCATCTTTCAGGCGTTGGGCTGCCACCTCAAACTGCAGCACACCCACAGCCCCAAGGATCAGGTCATTATTCTTCAGCGGACGAAACACCTGGGTAGCGCCCTCTTCACACAGCTGAAGCACACCCTTCTGCAGCGCCTTCATACGCAGTGGATCTTTCAAGACCACGCGACGGAACAGTTCAGGCGCAAAATAGGGGATGCCTTCATATTTGAGGCTCTCCCCTTCCGTAAAGGTATCACCAATCTGGATGGTGCCGTGATTGTGCAGGCCGATGATATCCCCCGGCCAGGCCTCTTCCACATGGCGCCGTTCATCGGCCTGGAAGGTGATAGCGTTGCTGATCTGCACCGTCTTGCCAATACGCACATGGCGCATCTTCATCCCTTTTTTGTATGAGCCAGAGCAGACCCGCAGGAAGGCAATCCGGTCACGGTGGGCCGGGTCCATGTTGGCCTGAATCTTAAAGACAAACCCGGTGAACTTCTCCTCTGACGGTTCAACCGCACGCTCCTGAGTTGGGCGAGGCAGAGGGCACGGCGCATACATCGCAAAGGCATCCAGCAGCTCTTTCACACCGAAGTTATTAATGGCCGAACCAAAAAAGACCGGCGTCAGTTCCCCGCGGGCATAGGCCTCCAGATCCAATTCATGACTAGCACCTCGCACCAGCTCAATCTCATCCCGTAGCTCATCTGCCTGATCACCCACCAGCTCATCCAGACGGGGATTATCCAACCCCTCAATCACTTCGCCTTCCTGAATTTTGCCACCGTGGGTAGCTGAGTAGAGGTGGGTGGTCTCCGTACGCAGATCAAACACACCCTTAAAACGCTTGCCCATACCAATAGGCCAGGTCACTGGGGCACACTTGATATTGAGAACATCCTCCACCTCGTCCAGCAGCTCAATGGGGTCTCTTCCCTCCCGATCCAGCTTGTTGATAAAGGTCAGGATGGGGGTGGTGCGTAGACGACAGACCTCCATCAGCTTGATGGTGCGCGCCTCAACACCCTTGGCCACATCGATCACCATCAGCGCCGAGTCGACTGCCGTCAAGGTGCGATAGGTATCCTCAGAGAAATCCTCATGACCTGGTGTATCCAATAGGTTTACAACGGTATCGCCATAAGGAAACTGCATCACAGATGAAGTCACTGAGATACCGCGCTCCTTCTCCATCGCCATCCAGTCAGAGGTCGCATGCCGGGCCGCTTTACGGCCCTTTATGGTACCGGCCATCTGAATAGCGCCACCATAGAGCAGCAATTTTTCCGTCAGAGTGGTCTTACCCGCATCCGGGTGGGAGATAATGGCGAAGGTGCGCAGCCGTTTGAGTTGTGAAAGTAATTCAGACATGGATAAACGAAGGGGGTATGAAAAGCCAGGGATTATACACGGAAACAGAGGGCTACAGCCTGCCCTATTTAGCCTTGAGATAAGATCATTCAACCCAGTACACCGTCCAGGTTATTTTGACGGGTTCAGTTGAATTGCCTCTTAAGATCCAATTTTCTGGTAAGCCTGGGTAGCTTGACGCCCACGCTGAAGATCACCTAGCGCACTTCCCAACGCCACTTGTGCCTCTACCCCCATTGCAATAACTTTTTTATCCAGCTCAAGGATTTTCTCTATATAGCGAACAGCTATTTGCGGGGCATCATGCTCAACCTGCTGGGAAAAATACTTATCAATCAAGCTTTGGCGCTCACTCTCCAATGCCACAACCTTTTCCCATTCCCCATCTACTGCGAGATCATGTATACGTCGCGTCTGAGCCAAAAGCCACTCTAATTCACACTCCCCCCCTTTTGGCTGGTCAGATTGCACAACAACTTTTACCATTTCAGAGTTCTACTGCTACAGTTGCATCATTGGTTTGAGATGGTGTTTTTTTAATGCTCTCAGGCATAACATCCCAAGCACTCTTGATTTCCAGCAACAAACTCATTACTTCATCCACAGCACCTATGTCATCATTAACGTTGGCCTCCATCAGGCGCCTGACTATATAGGTATAGAGGTCATCCAGGTTTTGCGCAATCTCCCCACCTGTCTCCATGTCCAGCGAACTCTGCAAGCCACCAATGATCGAGATGGCCCATGAAATATGCTCACCTTTTTTTGCGGTCTCTCCCCGATCCATAAAACCCTTGGCTGTTGCAATCTTATCCAGTGCCCCTTCCATCAACATCTGAATCAATCGATGAGGAGAAGCATATTCAACCTCAGATCCAACTGAGACCTTCCCATATTGGTGTAAACCACGTTTTTTTAATGCATTCATGATTTCTCTCTAATTAATTACGATTACTTGGAAGCATATTGCTCAATATTGTAAGCTGCTGGGTAAGAAAGTTACCCGTAGTTTGCATACTGGCCACCAGCGAATCCAGCGCTGTAAACTGAGCACGTAAGCGACTCTCAACAATTTTAAGCCGCTGCCCCATACTCTCAATCCCATCCTGAATACGACTAATACTGGAGTTAACACCATCCTCTCTGGCATCAATAAGCCCATCACTCCCCAATACGCTACCCATCAGCGCATCCAGGCGAAATGCATAGCCCTGATCATCATTGGCAAAGAGATCAGAAACAGCATTCCGATCATCTTTGACTGCGGTACTAAGTGTCGTGCTGTTTAGCTTGAGAGTGCCGTCCTTTTGAAACTCCACACCAATTTCAGATAAGGTGGAATAAGCTCCACTCAAGCCAGTTGGCGCACTGTTTAGAATTGACCGCACACGGCCTTGCAGCAAACGTAAGGTTGAGTCCCCTGACAGTTCACCGCTGCTGAGTGAAGAGAGCGTACTCTGCAAGGTGTTATACGCACTCACAAAACCATTCACCGCAGTGGTAATATCCCCTGTATCCTGCACCACATCCAGCTGCACCGCAGAGGTGCTCACCTCAAGCAGATTAAGGGTTACCCCCTGAATAGCATCTGTAACCGTATTGCTACTGCGGGTTATCGTATAGGTGCTATCAACAACAAAGGAGGCATCATCAGCCGCCTGTATCTGCGCCATACTCAAAGGATCAGCAATAGGCAAAGCACCACTATCCTCAAATGCCAGGGTCATGACGTTTGCGGTACCTGTCTTATCACTTGAGAGGACAAGACGATAGTTGCTTGCATCTTCTTGCAGCACACTCGCCGTAACGCCAACATTATCACTTGCATTGTTAATCGCTGCTGCAATATCAGATAGTGTTTTATCGCCTATCGCCACAGAAAACGAGTCAGCACCGATAGTGACCGTCATCTTGTCACCGGCACTGCCTATCTTAGTGGTGTCTGAATCTGCAAAGGCACTGGAACCCTGCTTTTGCGCCACAGCAAGATTTGTTACCTTGATGTCATAGGTGCCTTTTGCCGCTGTACTGTCAGCAGTAGCGGTGAATTTTGCCGTATCGGCAGATGTTGCCGTGTAGGTGTCCAGAGAGGAGGAGGATGTAAGAGCACCAACAGCCGACTGGTAGGAGGAGACTGCGCTGCGTAGCTGTCCCAGCGCACTGAGTTGAGCATGGAAGCCCGCTTCTTTCTGTTGTAACGCCAGCAATGGCCGCTGTTCCAGCGTCATCAACTGGCTTATGATTGTACTGACATCCAAGCCGGAGCCGATACCAGACGCGCTAATAGTAGCCATACTTCACTTCCCTTCATCAGCCCGCTTACACCACAAGAGAGGTTATTAGCGGTACATCTATGCCCAAGCTGCCTGCCGGATATAAAAACATCCAACCCAGCAAGCCCTCATTAAAAATGATCAAGCAATTCTCAGGCCATTTTCAACGAACGCTAAGCCTGTACGCGCATAATAAACCCAAGCGCCTCATCTAACTGATTGCTGGAATCTACTCCTGCCAGCTGACGCGCCTCAACAAATTCTTTGATATGCCTTGAAACCACCAGTGCATCCTCTGAAGGTAGTTGCCGTATCACATCACCTGTTTCACGATCCACGACCTTGACCACAGAACGTCCACTCTCTTCATCAATACTGAACTCAATACCACGCTGTATATTCTGCACTGACTCGTTTAGGCTGCGCACAGCGCTACTCATTTCCATACGATCACTGCTTGCAACTTTCTCAGATGCCGGCACCCTCTGGGCACTCAATGCATTCTGATCTGCACTGTTTTCAGTTTGAGTTACAGGAGCGGTATTTCCAGACTTAGGCACAAAGGAAGAACGCAGACCGGCCAGTTCCGAATAAGACCCTGCTTTATTTAAAATATCCATAGCCATCTCTTACTATTTGAACCCTGTGGACTGCCGGCTCGGGGATAAACCCCGAACCGACTATCCCTTAGTGGGTTACTGTAGTAGTGACAATACGTTCTGTGGTGCAGCATTGGCCTGGGCCAACATGGAGAGACCGGCCTGCTGCAGAATCTGAGCACGGGTCATAGCTGCCGTTTCAGCCGCAAAGTCTGCATCAACGACCCGTGAACGGGCTGCCGATACATTCTCAGTGATGCTGGAGAGGTTGGACATAGTGGACTCAAGACGGTTCTGGATAGCACCCAGACTGGCTCGTTCCGAGTCTACCCGGGCCAATGCAGCATCAATGATACTCAGTGCACTGGAAGCTCCAGCAGCGGTGGAGATATCGATGGAGGATACACCAGCACCGGCTGTTGCGGTTGCAGCAGTATGACCAGCAGTGAAATTCGCATCTGCTTCAGCACTACCACCAATGGTGATGCCTGCTGAGCCGGTGGATGACAGGGTTAACGTTGAGGTAGTAACCGCGGTAGTCAAACCTGTATTAGCCGTTACCGCAGTACCATTTTGTTCAACCTGGATATTCCGGCCATCTGTTGCCGTCAGCGTATATGTGCCCGTAGTTGGGTCTGCAAGGGCTGCTGTCACACCCGTCTGATCTGAAACGGCATTGATGATTGAAACCATATCTGCACCACGGTCTACCGCATTTGTGCTGGCAGCAATTGCACCAATATTTACCCCATTAATCTTCACATTATCTGTAGCATCACCTGCTATCGCAATAAAGGCGGTTGTTACAGCCCCCGAAACCGTTGTTGTGCTCACGGATGCTGTAACACCGGTATCACCAGTGATAGCATTGATAGCATTCATTTTTGCAATACCACTGGCATCAGCATTGACGCTTGATACACCATCACTCACGGATGCACCCACTTCGAACCCATTGAGGTTTAGTGATCCCGCTACAAAAGCAGTAGTTGTAACTGCACCACCACCTGCTACACTCGTGCTGTAGCTTGAACTGGAACCCACACCCAATGCATTTGACTGCATATTGGCAATGGAAAAAGAGATCGTCTCACCTGACTGCGAACCCACCTGCAGACTCTGGCCGGAAAATGTGCCATTCAGTACATTCACACCATTAAAGGTGGTTGTCGTAGCAGTACGCTGAACCTCAGCCACCAGCTGGGTGACCTCATTATTGAGCGCTGCCCTGTCACTGGCTGAGTTACTGCCGTTTGCTGCCTGCACAGAGAGTTCACGCATGCGCTGCAGGTTATTGGTGATCTCCTGCATGGCGCCTTCAGCCGTCTGCGCTATCGAGACGCCATCATTGGCATTTCTGATAGCCTGGGTCAGACCCCGAACCTGAGTGGTCATACGATTGGAAATTGCCAGGCCAGCCGCATCATCCTTCGCACTGTTAATGCGAAGACCGGATGAGAGACGTTGCATGGAGGTTGCCAGAGAGCTACTGGACTTGCCCAGATTGCGTTGCGCATTCAAGGACATAATATTGGAATTGATTACCATTGCCATCTTGATTTCTCCTTATCGCCCCTTGCTGCCACGTCTGTTTGGGTGCTAAAGGGCTAAGGTTAATAACTGGCGGATATGCTCAAAAATAGTGTGCATTTACCGCCTCCATCTGTTGTAGCGGCATGCATTGAGGAAAGTTAAGGGATTCTTTCGACTGAATTCACTATAATTTAGAGCCGGTTTTCCATAACCCGGAAGGCAGAAAAGAAGGGGAAACAGAAGTGGCTTATCTGATGTAATTAAACAGCGACAGGTTCTGCATTTTAGCATAGGCCTGCTGTGCAGCCTGTAGCGCCAGCATCTGCTGATTAAAGCGTCCTACAGCCTCCAGGTAATCAATATCCTGCTCATTTGACAGCTGGGTCTCATAGGCAATTTTTGTCCCTGAATTAACTTCACCCTGTTGATCCAGCATATTCAACCTTGCACCAATACGTGTCTGTTGAGTAGAAACATGCTCCATTGCTGACTGTATATCACCGATATATTGATCAACCGGCTGCCCGTTATTGAGTGCATCTTTCAGCTGATACAGGGTCTCAAAGATACTGCTTTTATCTGTGACTGAGGTAACGCCTGTTGTCAGCCCTGTGGCCGCTGTTGAAGTGGCGGCAATATCAACCCACCCCTGGGAAGAGGTTAATGCAACGGTATCTGTTGTCGGCATCGTTGCTGTGACATGCGTCACCCCAGAGATAGCATTGACAGCCGCATATATCTGGGCAGCCCGTGCATCGGCATCAGCCGCCAACGGGATGGCCCCTACACTGACGCCATTGACCATCAACTCACCATCCGCAATGGCAGCAAAACTGGTTGCAACACCACTGGTAACCGAAGCCTGAGAGGCCGAAATTGTACCTGTAGCCAACCCTGTACCAGCAACCGAGCTGACGATAATATCTCCGAGAGAGGAGGTCAGCGTTACCGTGCTTGGGGTTGTCAGTACCGCAGAGACATGGGTGTCATCTGAAATGGCATTGATGGCACCAGCAATTTGGCTGGCTCGTGCATTGGCATCTGCCGCCACCGGAAGCGCACCAAGACTAAACCCGTTTATGGTGATGTCACCACTACCAAGCGCTGCAAGGTTTGTAGCTGCAGCGCCCGTAACCGATGCGTATGGCCCTCTATCCACATTAACGAATATATCAAAACCACTATCACCATCGGTTACTTTCTGAGTCGCTGATATCTGTAGATTGCGCTGCCCCAAATCACCCGCGTAGGAGAAAGCGCCCGCTGATAACTGAGTAAAAGGCTTGATTTTGGTTTGAAAGCCATAAAAAACATACTCACCATTCGCATCCCTGGTATTGGCAAGCCCCACCATTTCACCCAGCAGCTGATCTACCTCGGTAGCAATAATCTGTTTATCAGCCGGGGAAAGCACGTCATTATTCCCTTGAATGGCCAACTCATTGGCACGCTGCAGCAGGTTTACCACACTGCCGACAACACCCTCTTCATGTTCAAGCCTTGCTGTGGCCCTATCAATATTGTCCTGATATTGGTTAACGGTATCGATGGCTTTGTTCAGCCCCAGAATGCGTGCCACGCTGGCAGGGTCATCAGACGCAGAGAGCAGCCTTTTTCCTGAAGAGAGTTGAATGTCTGTCTTATGCAATTCTGACTGCAGATCAGTCATGCTACTGACAGATCGTTGAAAATAGAGGCTATTTGAAATACGCATCGCTATCCCCTGACCGCAGCAAGCAGCGTGTCAAAAAGGGTATTTGCTACAGTGACCACCTGTGCTGACGCCTGATAGGCCTGCTGGTAACGCAGCAGATTTGCAGCCTCTTCATCCAGATTGACACCCGCAATCGCATCTCTGGAAAGCACGGCCTGATCAAGCAGGCCTTGATGCGATTCCATGTTGACCTCTGCCCGCCGGGTATCCGCCCCAATGCCAGCCACTATCTGTGAATAGCTCTCCTGCAGGCTCGCTGTACCATTGATCATGGTTCGAGATTGCTGAATGGCAGCCAACGCCAATGCATTGCGGTTATCACCCGCTGAGGAGCTGTTATCGGTAATGACAAAGCTGTCACCCGTTGCAGGATTGCCTGAAACGGTGAAGCTCATATCCCCCTTTGTAGCTGCCGTAA
>JAJRZI010000028.1 GCA_024275295.1 Gammaproteobacteria bacterium
CTTGTAGTGAGGGCGGCAACAGGTACGCGGTATCTCGATTGATGGGCTGGAATTTGCCTGACATGGTGATGTCGATCTCTTCTTGGTACGATGAGCCTATTCTATAGGGATACGTCGCTAAATCCGACAGACTCCTAGCCCGTTATTGAGGAACCTCTGATTATTGAGCCCCGCGAAATCAAATGCCACCTAATTCTGCCTTCATCAAAGTAGGGTAGGTGGCTCTCCTGAATGAACGTGATCAAATCGTCGCCTGTGAGCGAGAAAATAAAGGACAGAGCAGAATGGTACTAACTTGTGCTAAATTGGCAGCTTCAGAAGTCATACCGATGGCTGGCGTGCGCCTCTAAATGCCGGCCCTAAAGCGAGGATTACATAATGCCAACTGATGCAGATCCTATTGTAGATAACTGGTACCAGCACCTGGATAAGGGGCAGAAGTTCAAAGTGGTGGCCATCGACGAACCTGCCGGAACAGTAGAGATTCAGCATTTTGACGGTGACCTGGAGGGGGTTGAGCTGGAAGCCTGGTATAGGCTCGATGTCGAACCCATCGAAGAGCCAGAGGACTGGACCGGGCCACTCGATGATATCGAACGGGATGCCCTTGCTAGTTATTCGGAAAACGGCATGGGCAAAGAAGACTGGGCCGTCTCAATGCGTGAAATAAAGCCGGAGCCTGAGACGGAGGCGCCCGATGAAGATGAGAACGACTGGGGTGAAGGCCGCCCCGAGGAAGAGCCTTGAGAAGGTGAGAGGTAGCTGTCTTTACCTTATCGTGGCATAAAAATTCGGTCCAAGACCGCATTTGCTGCTTTTATTGCTCACATTTTCTGGATCTTACGTAGAGCTATGGTTCAAGATGTGAAGCCAGATTGATGCTCTGCTTCCCTGCATCGCACCCTTCGGGCAGCCTACACCGCCAAATTAGTTTTCCTGCCAATACTAATGGGCCAAAAACAGAGAAGTGGCACATGGAAGTGCCGCATACGGATCAAAGGATGGAATAGGGCGGGGTGTAAATTGGCATCAACGTCAAAGATAGCTGAACATCATGAATTATTTACCTTTTTCAGTTAGTGCAGTCCGCCTGGTGAGAAATGCGGGCTAGTCAATCTTATCTTCTTATCTCTCCGTGTACAGCATATCCTTCAGCCGCTCAGCGTTCTGAGTTGCATAACCCGCTTCGTCGTTATCAAAGTAACAATATACAGTATGGCCCTGCGATGCCCAGGCCGAGAATATGCCTGCCCAGCTAGCGAGTGCCTGTGCGTTGTAACTACATTGATAGGCCCCGTTCGGTCCGTGCAAACGCATATAGATGAAGTCTGCCGTAATCTCCTTTGGAGAGAGAAAGCCATCCAGCTCATAGATGCAAAATGCCGCCTTATGTTGAGATAGCAGCGAGTAGGTCTGCTCGTTCAGCCAGCTGTGGTCCCGGAACTCAAAGGCATAACGGAACTCATCGCTGAGTGCATCCAAGAGCTCTGCGAGCCGAGCTTTGTTGAAATGCCAGCGCGGTGGCAGTTGAAACAGGATGGGTCCGAGCTTGTCTCCCAGAATGCAGATCCGTTCGAGAAAAGTAGCTACGCTTTCCTGAGGGTCCTTGAGTTTTTTCATGTGGGTAATGTAGCGGCTGGCCTTGGCGGTGAATACGAAAGAGTCAGGCGCTGCCTCATGCCATTTCTCTAGCGTTTGCTTTTGGGGGAGGCGATAGAAGGAGCTGTTAATCTCAACAGTTTGGAAATGCTGCATGTAAAAATCCAGCATTTGATTGTTGGGCAGGCTTTCAGGATAGAAGGGTCCTTTCCAGTGGTCGTAAGACCATCCTGAAGTGCCGATGTGGATCGGTTTATGTTTCATCACTCACCCCGGATCGGCTCCTGCCAGGCCATGATCCGGTGCCAGCCGAAAAAAGGCTAATCCACAATATGGTGCTTGCCTACCACTCTGACTGTGCTTGCCTGGGGGCCTGAATCTCCCTGTTCCTCATCAAACCGCACCTCAGCGCCTATCTCGAGCTGGTCAAAGGCATCACCAAGCACACTATGGCGATGGAAATAGATCTCCCGCCCGTCGAGGGTTTCGATCTTGCCGTAGTCCTCCTCCGGCATCAGCAGTGATACCTTGCCATGGGGCGGAGATACATGCTCTTTGACGTCCCCCCGTTGACGTCGGGCGTAATCTTCAAGCTGACGCTGCATTTCATTAAAGGCATCCCGGATGGCCACATAGATGTCCTCATGGGCATGATCCTGCTCGTGTCCATGGGTGGCCACCAGCTCCTTGCCGGGCACCTTCAGGTCGATTCGGATGTGGTACAGCTTTCCCTTGCGGTGGTGGGCATGGGGTGACTCTACAATTACCCGGCAGCTCATAATCTGGTCGTGGAATTTCTCTAACCTGGCGGCCTCCTCGCGGACCCTATCCTCCACGGCAGCCGACGGACCCATATGACGAAAGGTGACCTGTAATGGTATTTGCATGATCTCCTCCAAACCTGTCTTATAATCTTAAGAGTGGAACTCTGATAATATTAATAGTAGGACAGATTTCTCTATTTTACTGACCCTCACACCTTAAGGATCTTAAAGTCGGCAATGATTCCCATCCAGAAACTTCTGAACAGAATTAAATGGGACAAAAGCTTTGGAGCAGGATGGTTTGAGATAGCCTATTATGACCGGGTCGAAAAAAGAAATATCAGGATCCCCATGGTGGATATCTTTTTCGATAAGGCTGACCACTTCTCTTTCCAATGTGTCGATCCAGAAGGGGCGACCCATACTGTTCCTTTACACAGGATCAGGGAAGTCTTCAAGGACGGCAGATTAATCTGGCATAGAGAGGCCTAAAGAACAACTGATTAAGCCATGGGTGGATTAATCAGTTACAGGCAAGGAAAAATGAGTAATTCAACCCCCTGCGAATTGATTAGCTGGAATGGTGTATGCGATCTCTGCCGCCAGCTGGTGGGCAAGATCAGAAAGGCGGGGTATCACCCCGACATCATTGTCGCCATCGGGCGTGGCGGCTATATGCCAGCGCGTATTCTATCTGATCACCTCGATCTCATGAATCTCACCAGCTTCAAGATCGAACACTACCGGGGGCTGCATAAAGAACCTGCGGCACAGATAAGATACCCTCTTACAGCCGACCTAACCGGACAACAAGTTCTCCTGGTGGACGACGTAAGCGACTCAGGTGATACCTTCAAACTGGCGATGGAGCATCTTTGGGATCGGGGTGCAGCCGAAATCTGCACGGCGGCCCTGCACCACAAGGTGGTCTCCAGTTTTGTGCCTGATTACTACGCCAGAAAGGTGATCAAATGGCGCTGGATCATCTATCCCTGGGCGATAATGGAAAACCTGAGTGAACTGATTGGGGCCATGGAACCGCGCCCCCCCACTATTGATGCCCTCACACAACAGCTGCAACAAGACCACGGGATCCGGGTGCCTCATAAAACGCTAATGGATGCACTGGCTATGATCCAGACAGACCCTGAAGCGTATAAAGCGCCTGATATCGAACACCCCTGATCACCCATGTAATGTCATAAGGAAGGCAATGAAGGACGCCGATTGCGTAGATTTCTTACAGTGGGTACTGCCCCAGTTGCACCTGCGGTGGCCTGGATTTCGCAAGGTGCGCCGCCAGGTTTGCAAGCGCATTGAGCATCGCATCCAAGAATTGCAGCTGCCCGATATCCAAGCCTATCGGGATTACCTTCAAAATACCCAGGAGGAGTGGCGGGTGCTGGACGGCCTTAGCCGTGTGACCATTTCCCGCTTTTATCGTGATAAGCGAGTATTCGCCATGCTGGAACAGGAGGTATTACCGCAGCTGGCGGAGCAGGCGATTGCCTGTGGCGAGACAAGCCTGCGCATATGGAGCGCTGGCTGCGCCTCCGGTGAAGAGCCTTACACCCTGAGCCTGCTGTGGGCCTTTGGTCTGCACATGCGTTTTCCCGAGATTAAACTGCATATCCTGGCGACGGATGCTGACCCCTATCTGTTGCAGCGGGCCCGGGATGCCTGTTATGCCTACGGCAGCATAAAGAATCTGCCTGATCAGTGGATAAAGAGCGCATTCTCACATATAAACAGCAACTACTGCCTGCATCGGCAATTCTGCACGCAAGTGGAATTCCAGCAGCATGATGTACGTGATGGTGTTCCGGACGGCCCGTTTCATCTTGTACTGTGCCGCAACCTGGTGTTCACATATTTTGAAGCCCCACTACAGCAGGCCTTCCTAACCCATCTTCGGGAGGCCATGCATCCACAGGGGGTATTGTTGCTGGGTGTTCATGAAAGACTTCCAGAGGGAGAGAATGGTTTTAGCATCCGTTCAGCCCGATGGGGTATCTACGAAAAACTGCTATCTTTCCAAGGGAGTGGTAGCGGATAGCTGACCCTTGTTCATTGGAGGAGAAATCAAAATGTCTGTCGGAGAAATCTGTAATCGTGAAGTGGTCATCTGCCGACCCGATGATTCCATCTGGGAAGTGGCCAAAGTCATGCGATGATATGATTGAATTGATGGTGGAACAGCTGACCGATCTAGCAAGGCTTTTTGGACGTGAATTGAATCACGAAAGGGCGGTTCACTAACAGTTCATTGATATGGGGGCAGTATCTTGCATTGCCCCCATATCGAGCTTGGATTAGCACAATATTATTCAGCTCAATGCTGAAAACAGACCGCCTTGAGGGTGCTCATGGTATCTTCAAACGATAACGGGGGGATTGTCTTGCCCTCCTTCTGCTCGGAGCAGGCGATGATATCATCAATGGATAAGATCCCCTCCAGGCGGCCGTCACCATTCACCACCGGCACACGCCGAATCTTGTGTGTTTGCATGGTGGTCAGTGCCGACTGTATATCATCATCCATATTGCATGTGAAAATTTCGCGGCTACTGATTACATCCCTGGTCGTTATGTCCCAGAGCGGTTTGTGATTCAGCACTGCAGACATGGCAATATCGCGATCAGTAACGACCCCGATAGGATGATCTTCGTTGTCTAATACCGGAATTGCGCCACAGTTGTGGTCCCACATCATTCTTCCAGCCGCTTCCAGATTGGTATCAGGGCAGCATGACGTTACTTCTTTTACCATTAAGTCTCTGATAAGCATGATGTATCTCCTTTACTTTAAACAGTGGATATAGCGACAGATAGGTAATCTTATCGCCCGAGTGGTGATAGGCTTTGATATCCAAACCACGATCCCTGCTGTTATATCAGTTGGCGCGGATATAACAGCACACAATTAAAGGCAAGACGCCCAATGCGACGTAGCGGATACAATGGCATTAGAACACTCCAGCCCCAATTGTCAAGGTACCCGCTATCGAGGGAAGGACCAAAGGGGGAGTGACAGATTCGACCAGACTCGTGCCACCAAACGCCGTAGGGTCAGAGGGCGGCTACAGGGCGTAGGTGGGGTCGTGACCCGCCAACGCGGCGAAGGTCCAGAACAGCCCGTTGGTGACACGGGCCAGCGATGGGTAATCCAGTTTATCCGGGGTGTCAGCCGCCGTGTGGTAATAGGGATAGCGGTAAAAGGCGGTGTCGGTCACCATGAAGGCGCGATAACGCTGGCGCCAGAATGAAAAGTGGTCGCTCCAGGCCACGCCAGGGATAAGGCCCAAGGTGGCGACATGCTCCAAGGGGAAGTCTGAATAGGCCCGAAAGGCAGCCGCCGCACGGCGCATCAGTCGTCGCAAACCGAGGTTGGAGACAAAGGCTATGAAGTCGCCCCGGTCTGGGTAAAAGGCCCGGAACAGCGGCGGGTAATCTTGGCTTCCTGGCTCACTGCGGTAATAGGCGATAGTCTCCAGCGAGACCATAAGGCGGATGTTGTCCCTACGCCTGCGGGCCATCTTGGCATACACCAGGCTACCCATTTCATCCCACATGAAGAAGGGGGGCTCCTCATTGACGAAGGCGACAAAGCGGACACTGATGTCTGTTGGGGCCTGGGCAAACAGTCGGGATAACTCCAACAGAGCCGCTATGCCGCTGCCATTATCATTGGCACCGGGACTCCCCATGACCGAATCGTAGTGGGCGCCGATAAGCAGGAACTCCTCCGGCCTGCGACTGCCCTGGCGGGTAATTTCCAGATTTGCACAGTCGATACCACGGACCTCATAGGTATAGGGGGTTACTTGATAGCCCTGTTCCTGCCACTGCGCGGTAATATAGTCCGCGGCGGCATGCAGGGCCTGCGGTTTAAACAGGTTCCGTTCCCTGATCTCACCCGCCAGCTTCAATACATGTAGCGTAAGCCTGTCCAGACTGATTTCCCCGCTCATTGGTACTATTTGTCTCCTGGTTGGGTTTCTACTTCGTAACGGGAGTTCCCTGTTGCAGCCATGCCAGGACCTGCTCTGGCAAGCTATTACGGTTGGAGCGGGTTACCTCCCACAATTGAACATCGTTTCGGGCCTTGGTTTCCTGGATGAAACCTCCGCCCTTGCGGGCGACAGTTTCCACTACGATGTTGCCTGAGGCAAGCAGCGCACGCATGGCGGTAATGAATTGCTGGGAGAGACATTCCATCTTTCCAATCTCGTCAACCAGATAGATTCTGCCCGGAGGCTCTAATCGCAAGGTGCTTTCGACCAAGCGGTCGATGGTTGTCACATCAACACCGTACTTTCCCACTTGATCTCTGTGGTTGAAATTGATGTGTGCCATCACCCCCTCTTTTCCCTCGAAGGTAATCAGGCGAAAGCCGGTGCGCCTGCCGCTTTCGCGTATCTCCTCGGTATAGAAGCCCACCATGGAAGAGGGCGGCAGGTGATCTGCAACCTCGTGGATCACGGTGGTCTTGCCAATCCCAGTAACACCCGTAAGCAGCAGGATGTGAGGTCGGGGCGCTCTTTTATTCATAACGGGTATGCTGTCACAAAAAGACAGTGGAGCGATAGGCTATATCTGAATGGCCATAAGGGGGCTAATCTTATGCATATGGGAAGCATACATGAAGCACGCTATTATGAGCCTCTACCTGGCGGAAAGGTTCTGTGCACACTCTGCCCGCATGACTGCCGCATCGCCGATGGAGGCCGCGGCGCCTGTAGTGTTCGTTATAATCACGCGGGAAAGCTCTATACCCTGGTCTACGACAAGGTAGTGGCCCAGGAGATCAACCCGATCGAAAAGAAGCCGCTGTTTCACTTTCACCCGGGCTCCTTTGCCTACTCGATCTCCACGGTCGGCTGCAACCTGCGCTGCTCATTCTGCCAGAACTGGGATATCTCCCAGTGGCCCAAGAGTCATCTGCCGAAGTGTATCGAGGCTGGCGAGGAGGGTAGGTTTGAGCCCATCTGTCCGCAGCTTGCGGAAATGGATGATGCCGTTCCCGGTGAGCTGGTGATGCCGGAGATGATTGTCAACTCGGCCATAGCGACCGGCTGTATCTCTATCTCCTACACCTTTACCGAACCGACCATATTCTACGAGCTGGCCTACGATACCGCCGTGCTGGCAAAAGAGCGTGGATTGAAGAACAATTTTGTCAGCAACGGTTTTATCAGTGAGGCGCCGCTGCGGGAGCTGGCGACGGTGCTGGATGCCATCAATATCGATCTGAAATACTTCCGCGAAGAGAGCTGCCGGCGTATCAGTCGGGCCCGGTTGCAGCCCATCCTTGATGCCATCTGTCTGTACTATGAGCTTGGGGTGTGGCTGGAAGTGACAACACTGGTAATTCCCGGGCTCAATGACTCGGATGAGGAGCTGCGGCAAATTGCGGAATTTATCTGTGCGCTGGGTCCTGAGATCCCTTGGCATCTATCCCAATACTACCCGGCTTACAAGATGCGGGACCGACCGCCCACACCGGTATCGACATTGCGTCGTGCCCGGGAGATCGGAAAAGCTGTAGGCCTGCGCTATGTCTACCTGGGTAACGTCCCTGGCGAGGAAGGTGATAATACCTACTGCTACCAATGCAGCGCATTGCTGATCGATAGGCGGGGTTTCTTTGTGCGAACCAACCGCCTCCAGGACGGGCACTGCCCGGACTGTGGAACCCGCATTGATGGCATTGGGATGAGTGCTGGTGGATAACCTTTCATACACTGCTTGGCAACGCTCAAGTACTAAATTCGCCAATACAGCAGTTATGCACTGAGGTTCTACTCTACTTGAGGGAATGGTGATGCGGGCACTACTCTTCGATCTGGATGGCGTTATTTATCAAGAAGGGCGGGCAATTGCCAGCGCCGTTGAGGTTCTTGACTGGGTTCGCGATCAGCGGATCCCTCATCTCTTTCTAACCAATACCAGTTCCCGTCC
>JAJRZI010000155.1 GCA_024275295.1 Gammaproteobacteria bacterium
AGTATTTGTGAGAAGATCGTATTACAATGAGCCATGGCCTGGTTTTCCTTATTGGTTCAGCAAGTTATAAGCAAACTCATTGTACCAAAACCTGGGGAAATCAGGCCTCTTTACTTACCAATTAACGGGACAGCAGTGACCATAGATATGGATTTGAGTCAAACCAGGATAGTAGATTTCTCCCTTTCAATGAAAAATTGCGGCGACAGGTATTTCAAGCGGTATCTTTGTATTGCCTGGTTATTTTCTCTAAAGAGGTGTGGGCCAGCCTTGGAGAGATGAAGGAATCTAGGCAATACCCGTTAGATGGTATTCAAACAGATGGGGCAACCTCTGTTTTCCTACAGTTAGCGGGTGCTGGCTGCTTTAGGGGGTATGTGCTTGTTGGTGTGGGTGCTTATGCTTTTGCCAGATGCTGAGGCGTGGCATCTGAGTTGGCTTGACCACTGCGTCCATAAGTGGATGTTATGTTTGCTTTGCCAGAGAGAATATCAAGGGCCAGGGTGATGTGCCGCTGGGTCAAGGCAATGACGCCGCCGTTAATTTCATTCTGACGGCGTAGTTTTTTTGCTAAATCCTGAAGTTCCTGCCATTGAGTGGCAATCATGCTCTCTTTAGGAAGATGTGTGATAAATGATTCTGCCTCGTCGCTGCCGGAAGAGAGTCCAATGCTGGCTAAAAATTGTGTGCGCGTTGAATAGCGTTGCTCGATCTGTTTCAGAGCGTCAAGCTTCTTTGTGCTAATGGTGGTGATCAGGTCAGGGTTTGAGCTGCTCAGTGCCTGGTGTTCTTCAGACAGTATATCCAACAGCTGATAGGTCTCTTTCAACTCGGATGCCAGTAGTTGAGATAGCTGCTGCTGTTGTTTAATGATGTTTGACATGGTTAGCCCTTTTGAGCAAAAGCGCGTTCAATTGCGAGTAAGCTATCAGCAGTACTGTCAGGATTGATTTGGTGTGCTCCGCTAGCAAGGGCATGCCTTGTCTCTGTTACACGATCTATGTCTACTATAGGTAGGCTGTTGATTTGCTCCTCTAAAGCGCTGAGCTGAGTGGCAGATGCGGTTAAGCTGACTCTGTCTGAGTTTGCTGATGATTTGATTGAGTTGCCGTGTGATTGTCTGTTGCTGTCAATAGCACCGGCAGGTTTGCTGCTTCCCTGGTTGCTGATTGACCCATGGGCAACATTTTTAATCTCTATAGTCATGTTTTTGTACTCCTAAATGTGCATCTCTTCGGTAATGGGTAACGACGTGGTGTTCAATATCTTTACCCGGTTTTGTGAAGTTATCGCCATATTTGATGGGATTTGTGAATGAATCGAATAATTTGTGAATCATCATAATGTCTATCCGGTGAATGTTGGCTACAGCGCCACCCTCACCACTCCCGGTGATACTACGATAGCTTCAAGTTCTTTTTTTGAGTGGATATTTTGTACCTTTATTCGTTCCCCTGTGGTGCCATTGCTTAATGCTTTTCCTGGCATTCGGACCTGTATTTTTTTGCTATGAGCAAGGATGATGACTTTGCTGCCTTTTTTTACAGTTTTCCGGGCCACTATATGCTGTGAGTGAAGCACTTGACCTTGCTGTAGGTTTCTTGTTAGCACCATGCCAATTGCCTGTGCAGGCTGATTAAAAAAGCTACCACGAAGTCGGGCGATATCCTTTTTTTCCAGAGTGAAGTCAGCTGCGCTTAAAACTGTTCCACGGGTAAGATTGTGAGCTGCGACGATCACATCAGCATTCAAACTGACCATAACTGGCACATAAAGGCTCCAGGGCTTGTTGCCTGAACAGCGCACACCGACTGTTATTCGGCCAAGCCTGCGGCCTGCGGGTGGTGAGAAGGTCTCTAAAGGTTGCTTGCAGTCAGACAATCTTAAACGACTATCAAGGCGGTTAACGGTTACTGTTGGTGGCACAGAATAGCCGGTGGCGTTGTTTTTTGCGTGGTTGAGGGCTGCCTCGCGAATGCTTTTGTGCGACTGAATGGGGTCAGCTGAAAATGCCGATGCTGGCAATATCAGTGCTGAAAATAGCACGGTTCTAATAAGTAAAATCATTGTTTCTAGCATGTTAATGCTCATTTAGTCATTCAAGTGAATTTATGTCAAGTTTTTGACGCGAGGCTAGCCATGCTAAGTATCTTGCAATTCGCATGCCTACTTAATCGGATATGACGGGCAATTTTGCTAAAGCATCATCTATTAGGTGCCGTTAACTGGGCATAGTGCTCTAACTTGGTGGAGAGATAACAATGGCAGGTATCCTTGATGGCGTTGACAAGCGTACTCAACTTGCCGGGCAGAATCGTCTGGAGCTGTTACTGTTCCGCTTGAGTGGACGGCAAAGATTTGGAATCAATGTGTTCAAAGTGAAAGAGGTCATTCAATGTCCTCCGCTGACTCAGATACCGGGGGCAAATCCTGTTGTCCGGGGCGTTGCCAATATGCGCGGCAAAACCATTTCGGTGATGGATCTCTCTAAGGCAATTGGTGGCCCCCCGCTGGGTGATGATGGAGAGCAGGTTATTATCATCACTGAATATAACCGGCAAACTCAGGGCTTTATGGTGGGTGGTGTTGATCATATCGTTAATATGAACTGGGAAGATATTCTGCCGCCGCCTATAGGGATAGCGGGCGGCAGTTATTTAACAGCTGTTACCCAGGTAGAAAAGGAGTTGATAGAAATTATTGATGTTGAGAAGGTAATGAAGGATGTTATGGGGAGTAATGAAATTGTGGATGATAGTGTTATTGATGCGAGTATGGATGCAAGTGAACAGCATGTACTTGTGGTTGATGATTCTGTTGTTGCCCGTGGACAGGTAAAACGGGTGCTTGATCAGTTGGGTGTGGAGTGTACGCTTTGTAACGATGGTCAGCAGGCATTTAATCAATTACGTGAATGGGTTAATGAAGGGCGGGATATTTATAATTGGTTGGCTTTGATTGTGTCGGATATAGAAATGCCGCAAATGGATGGTTACTCACTGACTGCCGCTATTCGAAAGGATTCAAATCTTGATAAACTGCATATCTTTCTACACTCCTCGCTCAGTGGTGTGTTTAATGAATCTATGGTAGAAAAAGTGGGAGCAGACCGTTTTTTACCGAAATATGAACCAAATGAGCTTGCAGAATTTGTGCAGGCCCGGCTAAAAGAGCATGCTGAACTCCGCGCTCAGGCAGCGTAAAGTATTTAAACTATTTTTTCAGGACTGAATTAATGAATCAGGCTGCGACTAAAAACCAGTTGGTTTGTTCTGCAGAGGACTACTGCGTATTTAAGCAATTCCTAAGCAATGCCAGTGGCATTGAACTGGGTGATGGTAAAGAGTATCTGGTTGTTAGCAGACTCAATGGGCTATTGCGTCAGCACTGGCTGACTAATATGAAAGAGCTGTTGGCTGAGTTGTCAGCAGGGCGTAATCTTAGATTGAAAGCCAGTGTGGTTGAAGCAATGACCACGAATGAAACCTTCTGGTTTCGTGATGCGCCGCATTTTCGATTGTTAACGACTAAAATATTTCCAGAAGCGACCAATCAGCGATTTCGAATCTGGTCTGCAGCATGCTCGTCAGGTCAGGAGCCATACTCAATCAGTATGCAGGCACATGGTTATCGAATGTGTAACCCGGGTAGATTGAGTGATATTGAAATTGTCGCAACGGATATATCAGCCGGCATACTCAATGAGGCGCGTAGGGGGGTCTATTCAGGGTTGTCTGCCTCCCGTGGCCTGGATGATGAGCAACGTCGCCGTTACTTTTTCACCCATGCTGAAGGGTATGAGGTTAAGCCAGAGATTAAAAGCCGGGTGCGTTTTCAGGAGTTTAATCTTACCCGTGACTTTGCCTCTTTGGGCCGGTTTGATGTCATTTTTTGCCGAAATGTTTTGATCTATTTCCCTCCTGCAGTAAAGCAGGACATTATTCAGCGCATGAGCAAGGTATTGCGACCTGGGGGATACCTGTTTTTAGGTTCTACTGAATCCATGCCTGCCAGCTCAAAAGCCTTTGAGATGGTCTCTGAGCAGGGTGGCATTATTTACCGGGTAAAAAAATAATATATCTGAGTATCCCCCCCTCCTTTCTCCCCTCTGTTTGCCGCTCGGGCGGTAATATTTTGCCGCCCTCCCTGGTTCATAAACAGGAATCCAATAATTTTCCTATAAAAAACAGTGCTATCCATTGGTGGCATGAAATCTGCTTCCGTGAAAATAAGAGTGATATTTTGGAGCAGAACCTATGAGACTTGATAATGCATTTGGCATTCATGAACAGGCCCTGAAGATCCGGTCATACCGTGCGGAGCTATTGGCGAGCAATATGGCAAATGCAGATACCCCTGGATTTAAGGCGCGGGATATTGATTTCAAACAGTTATTGAAGGGTGAAACTGTAAAACAAATACAAATAAAAACAACACACCAGAATCATATATCAACGGCTACCAATGGACTCTCTCCAGCGCATCTGCAGTATCGAATACCAAGCCAACCATCACTGGATGGAAATACAGTCGATATGCAACAGGAAAAGAGCGCCTTTGCCGCCAATGCACTGGAATATCAAGCCAGTTTGGGTTTTCTGAATGGTAAGATTAAAGGATTAAAGCAAGCCATACGGGGTGATTAATGATGTCGAGTATGAAGATCTTTGATATTGCTGGTTCAGCGCTCAGCGCACAAAGTCAGCGTCTGAATCTGGTGGCCAGTAACATGGCAAATGCGGATAGCGTTAGTAGCAGCGTTGATGAGACCTACCGCAGTCGTCAGCCTGTGTTCAAGGCAATGGTTGATCAAATGAACCCTAAAGATTCAGCAGTGGGTGTGCGGATGCTGGGTGTGGTAGAGAGTCAGGTTCCACTGCAACAGGAGTATGCGCCTAATCACCCCATGGCCAATGAGGAGGGTTATATCTTCCGGCCAAATGTAAATATTGTAGAAGAGATGGCCAACATGATCTCTGCCTCTCGCTCCTATCAAAGCAATGTAGAGGTTGTGAACTCTGCAAAGCAGATGATGATGGGGCTGCTCAGGCTGGGACAATAAGTGAGGTGATGTGATGAGCACGGTCGGATCTGTAAATGATATCTATACCAGCCTGGGGCTTACCCAAAAAGATGATAAAGCTGATAAGAGTTCAAATGAGCTGGCGCAAGCAGATTTTATGAAACTGATGGTGACGCAGCTTACCCATCAGGATCCTTTCAAACCCATGGAAAATGGAGATTTCCTTGCCCAGATTGCCCAGTTCTCATCAGTCTCTGGGCTGGATAAGCTGAATGAGTCATTTAGTGCATTATCAGCATCAATGACCTCCAATCAAGCCATGCAGGCGGGAACGCTGGTTGATCGGGAGGTGCTGGTGGATATGGATGTTGGGTTGTTGCCACAAGGTGGCACTGTGAATGGCGTAGTGGATCTGACTACAAGTGCTGGAAATGTGACTGTAAGTATCAAGGATGCAACAGGCGCATTGGTGAGAGAAATGACGTTTGGAACACAACCGGCAGGGCGGCTTGAGTTTAGTTGGGATGGCTCAATGGACAGTGGCGACTATGCACCACCCGGAGTGTATAGCATCAGCACTGAGGCTGTAATGGATAATGAAAACATCATGCTGCCAACGCTTATTACAGCACGGGTTGATAGTGTAAGCCTGGGATCAGGTAAACAAGGGCTAACGCTTAATTTAGATGGATTGGGCTCAGTTGCATTCAAAGATATAGCTCAAATACATTAAACGAGATTCTATAGGAGTTCTGATATGCCTTTTCGAATTGCACTTAGCGGATTAGATGCTGCATCAACTGACCTACAGGTTACTGGCCATAATATTGCCAATGCTGCAACAACTGGCTTTAAAGAATCACGGGCGGAATTTGCTGATCTTTATGCCAGTTCACTGAATGATGTGAGTACCAATGCATCCGGGCGTGGTGTGCGGGTTTCACGTGTCGCACAACAGTTTAGTCAAGGCAATATTGACTTTACCGGTAGCAATCTTGACCTCTCTATCAGCGGGGAAGGGCTTTTTATTCTGGGTGCGCCTGATGGTTCTGCCAACTATGAATATACCCGTTCCGGAGCATTTAGTGTTGACCGGGATAGCTATGTGGTAAATCATGCAGGTCAACAGGTACAGTTTTTCCCAACACAGCTTGATGTCAATGGGAATGTGGTAAAGGATTCAAGTGGCAATCCCTTATTCCAGGGTTCAATCTCATCCATCCAGCTGCCTACACAGGCAGGTACCCCTTCTGCAACTGTGGATATTGTAAATTCAGTTAATCTGGATTCGAATAAAACACAGCCAGCTGCCTATACTGCTCAATCGGCTGTTCCTCCTGTTGCGCCTGTTGCTGCCGAGTTTTCGCCTAACCCGAATCCGGATGAATACACGCATACTACCTCAACGACGATCTATGATTCATTAGGTAATAGTCATGTGGGAACATTTTACTATGTAAAAACAACAGTGCCTGGTCAATGGCATGTCTATCTGCAAACAACAGATAATGAGGGTACAGATGTCTTTGTTCCAGCGGATCAGAGTCGGAATGGTACAGTGGACAGTTACTATACAACTTTACAGTTTGATGGTAATGGTTCCCTTGTAAGTGCAGGTACAAGCGGCCCTCCATATTTAAGCGATGCCTCTTACCCTGGTTTTGACTTGCATCCTTCTACAGCGCTTACAGGTGATGCGGCAGCAATGAATCTGGATATTGAGTTTGGTGCAGCTACTCAATATGGAACACAGTTTGCGATAAATAATCTGACCCAGGATGGATATACCAGTGGGCTGCTGACCGGGCTTGATATTGATAAGAGTGGTGTGGCATTTGCACGTTTCTCCAATGGGCAATCCCTGGCGCTGGGTATGGTGGCGTTGGCGCGCTTTAATAATATGCAGGGGTTACAGCAGGTTGGAGATACCAATTGGGCGGAGAGCTTTGCCTCTGGTGGTGTTCAGGTTGGCCAACCAGGCACATCCAGCCTTGGGCTTGTGCAGTCAGGTGCTTTGGAAAGTGCCAATGTTGATGTGGCAAAACAGCTGGTCAACCTGATTGCAGCGCAACGAAACTTTCAGGCCAATGCCCAGGTTATCAGTGCCGCAGATACGATAACTCAGACTGTTATCAACATGATCCGCTAATGAAGCCAAACTATTGATTAGGTGAAGACGAATGGATCGTATGCTTTATGTTGCAATGAGTGGTGCCTCTGAGACCCTGTTGGCTCAGGGCACCAATAGCAATAATTTGGCAAATGCCAATACAACAGGATTTTTGTCTGATCTGCAACAGTTCCGCAGCATGCCGGTATTTGGGGATGGCTTTCCAACACGTGTCTATGCCTTAAGTGAGCGTCCAGATATTGACTTTTCACGCGGTGCTATTCAGGCAACAGGCCGTGATCTGGATATTGCTGTACGGGGTGACAGCTGGATGGCTGTACAGGCAAAGGATGGTAGTGAGGCACTGAGCCGTGCAGGAGATCTGCAGATTGATGCCAATGGACTATTGACGACCGGCACAGGATTGCCGGTATTCGGCAATAATGGGCCTATCGCCATTCCACCATCAGAAAAAATTGAAATTGCCACGGATGGAACCATCTCAATTCGGCCACTGGGACAAGGAGCCAATGAATTGGCGGTTGTGGATCGAATCAAGTTATCAACACCTCAGAAAGCGGAGCTGGAAAAAGGAATGGATGGGCTTATTCGCCTAAAATCAGGAGAGCCTTCGCTAGCTGATGCAGATGCGCGCTTAACAACAGGTGCTCTTGAATCCAGCAATGTGAATACAGTAAGTGCCTTGGTAAATATGATTGAACTGGCGCGCAAATTTGAAATGCAAGTAAAAATGATGAAGACAGCTGAGGAGGTTGATGCGGCTTCAACTACAATGTTGAAGTCATAGCAGGTTGAAAAACTCTATTTAAAATGACCTAAAAACTTGGCAAGTAATTTGCAGGTTACTTTACAAGTATGGCTGTTTAATTCAACAGATAAACTTGTAAATAGAGGTTCTGGCGTATGTTGATTCATTTGATTGCCAGACAAGTAGAGGATTTAAGATATGTACAGACCACTCTGGATTGCAAAAACAGGTCTTGATGCACAGCAGACACGTATGTCGGTTATCGCCAATAACCTGGCGAATGTGAATACAACTGGATATAAGCGCGAGCGTGCAAAGTTTGAAGACCTGATCTATCAAAATATCCGCCAGGTAGGCGCTCAATCTTCCCAGGATACTCAACTCCCATCAGGGCTTTCATTGGGTACCGGTGTGCGCACTGTTGCAACAGAAAAAATTCATGGACAGGGAAATATGATTCAAACGGAAAATGCATTTGATGTGGCGATACAGGGACGTGGTATGTTTCAGATTCTTCACCCTGATGGCACTATTGTATATACCCGTGATGGTTCCTTTAGCCTGAGTTCTAATGGTGAACTTGTAAATGCAAACGGTTATGCCCTGGAGCCTGCTATCACGATTCCTGATAATACACTCAGTGTAACAGTGGGTACGGATGGTATTGTTTCGGCACTGGTTGCAGGTAGTGCGACACCGACCCAGATTGGCACTATCGAAACAGCCGACTTTATAAATTATGGTGGGCTGGAGTCTATTGGTGGAAACCTCTATCGCGAATCAGCGGCCAGTGGTGCACCCACAACAGGCACGCCAGGGGTAGATGGCTTAGGTACTGTTAATCAAAACATGCTTGAAAGCTCAAATGTTAATGTTGTGGAAGAGATGGTGAATATGATTGAAACCCAGCGCGCCTATGAGATGAACTCAAAGGCAATCTCTACCACAGATGAGATGCTGGCCTATGTAAGCAATCAGCTTTAAGTTATAAGTTGATGAGGTGGAGGCTGCCATGAAAAGAGTCATAACAATAGTTGTTATTGCGCTCGGAGTCACATTGTTGACGGGCTGTAGTTCAAAACCCAAACGCGATCCTGACTATGCGCCAGTGCGCCCTGTGGCTCCGCCACCTGTGCCTCAGGGTAATGGTGCAATCTATCAATCAGGATTTCAGGTGTCGTGGTTTGATGATATGCGAGCACGCCGGGTGGGTGATCTACTGACCATAAAATTGGCAGAGCGCATGGATGCGACTAAAAAAGCCACATCTGCGGTCAAGAGAACCAACACATCCTCTGTAACCAATCCATCAATTCTTGGTGCATCACCACAATTTTCACTCCCCGGTGTGTTGCCGTTGTCAACAACCAGTAATCTTGGTTTGGGTACCAGCCTGAGTTCCTCAACAGATTTTTCAGGTGAAGGTGATAGTGCTCAAAGTAATAAACTAACGGGTGATATTACGGTTACCGTGATTGAGGTGCTGGCAAATGGTTACCTGATGGTGCGGGGTGAAAAACGCATTGGCATCAATCAGGGCAATGAATATATCAAGCTCTCAGGTGTTGTGCGTCCAGCTGATATTGATTCAACCAATACAGTGCTATCAACCAAAATGGCGGATCCAACCATTGTCTATGTGGGCGATGGTCAGATTGCATCGGCCAATGCCATGGGTTGGTTGGCTAAGTTCTTTATTAGTGCGCTGTTCCCATTCTGATAAGGAACGTTCTTAAGCATCTCGAAAGAGAGGTATGCTATGAAGCAGTATAAAACAGGGTTTTCCATCTATAGCGTAAACGGGTTATTACTCCTGCTTGCTCTGCTATTGACATTAAGTGGAATGGCTCAAGCGGATCGCATTAAAGATCTCGCCTCAATTGCGGGTGTGCGCAGCAACCAGCTGTTGGGATATGGTTTGGTGGTTGGCCTGGATGGCAGCGGTGATAAGGTAAAGTCCTCGCCTTTTACTGGACAGAGCCTAACAACCATGCTGACCAATCTGGGTATTGTGGTGCCACCTGGAATATCAATCAAACCCAAGAATGTAGCGGCTGTCATGGTGCATGCAGATCTCCCTGCTTTTGCAAAGCCAGGCCAAAAAATTGACATTACGGTCTCATCCATTGGGGATGCCAAAAGCCTGCGCGGTGGCAGTCTGTTAATGACGCCCATGAAAGGTGTTGATGGAAAAATTTATGCCATGGCGCAGGGCAATCTGGTGGTGGGTGGTTTGAGTGCTACAGGTTCTGATGGCTCCAGTATAACTATAAATATCCCCAGTGTTGGACGTATCCCAGGTGGTGCATCTGTAGAGCGTTCAGTATCATCCCCATTTGCCAGTGGAAACTCATTCACCTTGAATCTGCATCAGGCGGACTTTACGACCGCGCAGCGTTTGAGTGAATCAATAAACCGCACTATTGGGGCTGGTACTTCACGTCCAATCGATGCGGCATCTATTGTAGTGAGTGCGCCACTGGATGTTTCCCAGCGTGTCAGTTTTGTCTCTATGATTGAGAATCTGGAGGTAAGACCAGATGAAGCGCCAGCCCGGATTATTGTGAACTCGCGTACTGGAACCGTTGTTATCAGCAGTCAGGTGCGTGTGTCACCTGCAGCCGTCTCGCATGGCAGCATGACGGTGACGATTAGTGAGAGCATCGCCGTCTCTCAGCCCAGCGCCTTTGCCGGTGGTACCACAACAGTTGTTCCCCGTTCTGATGTGGCAGTGGAAGAGGCGGGTGAGCACATGTTTGTTTTTGATCCTGGGGTAACCTTGGATGAGGTTGTGCGCGCAGTCAATGAAGTGGGTGCTGCCCCGAGTGATTTGGTTGCCATTCTTGAGGCATTGAAACAGGCTGGAGCACTGCGGGCTGAGTTGGTAATTATCTAATGTACTCCGCAGATGCGAGTGTTTACACGGACTTTCAAGGGTTGGCCAAGCTAAAGACGGCAGCCCGTAAGGATTCTGGGGGTGCGCTGGAAGAGACTGCTCAACAGTTTGAAGCCTTGATGATGCAGATGATGCTGAAAAGCATGCGTGATGCCAGCTTTGGTGAAGAGATGATGGAGAGTGACCAAAGTCTCTTCTATCGGGATATGTATGACCAGCAGCTTGCCATTCATCTGGCAAAGAGCGGCGGACTGGGGTTGACGGAAGTGATTAAACGGCAACTGGGTGGTGCGGGTGAGCATGCCCCGCAGCCGGGTAAGGTGCTCTCTGATTATCGCCAGCAGGCGGTGACGATGGTACCTGTCTCATCAAATGCTGCTCCTGTGCAGAAAACGCCTGACCCATCAATAAAATCTCCCGAGGCTTTTCTGCGGCATCTATGGCCAATGGCCCAAGAGGCGGCCATATTGCTGGGCCAGCAGCCGGATACACTTTTGGCCCAGGCTGCGCTGGAGACAGGTTGGGGGCAGAAGATGATCCGAACGGGTGATGGCAGCAACAGCTTTAATCTATTTGGTATTAAAGCAGATCATCGTTGGTCTGGTGATAAGGCAATAGTGCCTACATTGGAATATCAGGATGGTGTGGCGGTACGTCAGAAAGCAGCCTTTCGTGCCTATAACTCGTTTGCCGACAGTTTCAGGGATTATGCTGCTTTTATTCAAACCAACCCGCGCTACCAGGCTGCATTGCAAGCTGATGATAGCAGCACCTATCTCTCCTCTTTGCAGGAAGCAGGGTATGCGACAGATCCCCAGTATGCAGAGAAGATTAAAGCAATATTGGATCGTCCTGAGATGAAGCAGCTTCTTGCGCAATTAAAGTCCACTGAACAGCAGCCGTAAAGAGTATATGAGGTATTTTATGAATTATTTTATTGTCGAAATGACAGGTCGTTAAAGGGTTATGTTGTGACAAGTCTTCTAGGCATAGGTGCGACAGGCGTTATTGCGTACAAAAGTTCGCTGGATACCATTGGGCATAATATCTCCAATGCGACTACAGAAGGGTACAGTCGTCAGCGGGTTAACCTGGCGACGAATACACCGACCTATATGGGTGTTGGGTATGTGGGCAATGGTGTTCGTATCGATAGTATTGAGCGTATGTACGACAGGTTTATAAATGCCCAGATTCGCAATAGCACTTCATCTGAAGCCCAATTTGAGACCTACCATAGCTATGCCTCGCAACTGGACAACCTGTTTGCAGATGAGAGCCTCAGTCTTGATCCTGCCATGCAGAATTTTTTTAATGCCGTTCAAGAGCTTGCTGATAACCCATCGTCAAGCGTATCACGTGAATTTTTACTCTCGGAAAGTCGTACCCTGGTTGAGCGGGTGAATTATCTGGATGATCAGCTCAATGATACGAGAAACAGGTTGAATCAGGATTTAACCGTAACCATCAATGATATCAATAATATTGCAAGCGCCCTGGCGGAGACAAATAAGAGTATCGTGGCAGCAGCGGGTGTGGGTGCTGGTGCGCAGCCAAATGATCTTTTGGATCAACGTGATCTCCTCATAAAAGATCTCTCTGAGTTGGTCAATGTTACTGCCGTGGCGCAGGATAATGGTGCGGTGAATATCTTTATTGGCACTGGGCAGGCGTTGGTTGTTGATAGTGCTGCTACAACACTCAGGGTTAGCAATAGTGCTGCAGATGCCAGTCAGAAAGAGATCAGCTTTGCAACAACATCGGGTTCAATTGTCATTACCGATCAACTTACCGGCGGTAGAGTGGGTGGCATGCTGGATTTTCAGGGTGAAGTGCTGAACTCCTCTCAAAATGAGCTGGGGCGGATAGTTGCGGGTCTGGTATCGCAATTCAATACACAGCATCAGCTGGGCATGGATCTATCGGGCAATTTGGGTGGAACCTTTTTTGCTGCACCAACCCCGGATGCACTGGCCAATACCAATAACAGTGGGACAGGGGCCGTCACTGCGGCATACAGCAGTGTGCCTTTGAGTAATTTTTCCGATCTGACAGCGAGTGATTATGAACTGCGCAAAGGGAGTGGGGCTACTGACTACACCTTAACCCGCTTGACAGATAATACTCTCTTTTCTGTCGATACAGCAGTCGCTGCAACCCTGGCGGTTGATGGTTATGAGATGGTGCCTGGGGCGCCGGCAACGCTGACCGTTGATGGCTTCACCCTCAGCATAACGGCTGGAGCAGCCGCTGGAGACCGATTTCTAATACAACCAACACGTGATGCGGGTTATGAGATGGCTTTGGCCGTTACGGATTCAAGCACCATTGCTGCAGCAGGGCCATTACGTGCCAGTGCGGCGGTTGATGCCAACGGTATGCCAACCAATGTGGGAACGGGCGCCATCTCCCAGCCTGATGTCAGTAGCACAGCAGATTTGCCGCTATCCGGGTCGGGAGGGGATATAACCCTGACCTTCAATCCAAATGCGGGCGGTGCAGGTATTCCTGGTTTTGATGTGGTGGGTGCTCTTCCTGCTTTCCTGCTCTATGATCCGGCTACCGAGAGCACAGGCAAGATACTCAGCTTTACGGCAGCTACAAAGGGGGATATGAGCTTCACCGTTTCAGGCAATCCTGCAACGGGTGACAGCTTTGTCATTACCGATAACAGCTCCTCAGCGGGTGATAACCGCAATGCATTGGCGTTGGCTGCCATTCAGCAATCTC
>JAJRZI010000029.1 GCA_024275295.1 Gammaproteobacteria bacterium
AGCGAATGATCAGCACCTTCCGGATGCGGCTGGCGTCGAATCTGGACATTATGCCTCCCGCCTGCCCGCCTGCAGGCATGAGTAGATCTGTAAAGTGTCGTGCAACACGGTTTTCAGCAGGAAGTGATTTTCGGCAATGGGGTGCGACCCTGGATGGAGAGACTCCACCTTGTCAGAGAGCTGGGCCATATCCCGCAGCGCCACCCGCCCATGGGGGAAAAGTGCCGCCAGAACCTCGCCAACCCCGCCATGATCATAGCCGATGACCGGGGTGCCGATACTCAACGCCTCGACAACGGTACGGCCAAAGGACTCGGGTTTTGTCGACAGCGACAGGACAATATCGGAAACGGCGTAGATATCACGCATATCCGATCTTGCGCCGGTAAAGGTTATATCCCTCTCCAGTCCCAACTTTACAACCCGCTCACGCAGCTCCCTGGCATAGGCCCGCCGCTTTGGATCCTCCCCACCAACAATCAGGCCATGGAGCGCGGCTCCCCGCTGTTTCAGGGAGAGCAGCAGGTCAAGAAAATCATGATGCCCTTTCAGACGGGTCAGCCTGCCGGGCAGTGTCAAGACCCTCTTCCCCTGCAGTTGCGGATACTGATGATGCCAGCGTTCAAGCCACTCTGCCGATGGCTGATACCCTGTGGGAAATTCAGCAGGATCAATACCCCGATGAATCACAACGACCTTGCCCATATCCATCTGCGGATAATTGGAGCCGATGTAATCGCGTACCGTATTGGAAACGGCGATAACCCGCTCCCCCTGGCACATAATGGCGCTGTAGCGGGATACCGAATAGAGGCCATGCACCGTCGTCACCAGTCCGGGGCGCTGATTCCCGGGCATCCCCCGCCATGCAAGCCAGGCGACCCAGGCCGGCATACGGGAGCGCAGATGCAATATATCGGGCCGCTGGGCATGCAGCCAGCGGCGAAACGCCCAAACATGGCGAAATGTCAGCAGTGATTTTCGCCCCAGATCCCACGCTACATGACGGCTCCCTTCTGCCTCAAGCTGCCCGACCAGCTCTCCGCCAGCCGAGACCACCAGCGACTCATGACCGGCCTCAACCAGCGCCTTCGCAACCTCCAGCGTCCCCCGCTCGACGCCGCCGCCGTTTAAATCGGGCAACAGCTGCACAACCTTCACAGTGAAAACCTTGCCACAATCTCTTCGGCACAGCGGGACGCCTCGTTCAACGGCCGGATGCCGGTCGACTCGCCGCCCCTGAGCAACCACCCGTCATCCAGCAGTCTCTGCAACCCCCGCACCACCCGGCTATCTGATGGATCCGGCAGCTCCAGAATGCCCACCCGGCAACCTGCGGTCAGTGCCTCGTACACCATCGAAACGCTATCCGGCGTCACCCAGCAGACCTCAGCCACCGGCAACTGCTCTGCCAGCCAGCTCTCACCGGTCTGCTCGACCGGCACAAACTCCATCTGCCCGGAACTCAACGCCTTCAGCTCCGGCAACATATCAGCCGGTGTGCGTCTCGAATTGGTAATCAGCCACTGCCTGTCAGAGTCGCGCACCCGCTGCCGCACCTGCTGCAACACCTGCAGGCTGTTCCAGCCGTAATGTTTGGAGGGGCCACCGATCAGGATGATGCCACTCTTCGGTTTTTTCCTGGCCGGTTGCATCCGGTTTAGAACCCCGAAGGTCGTGATGACATGGGCGTGCGCCGGGGGGCGGTCGTGCTCGGGGATCAGACAGAGGTCGAACCAGCCAGGCGGCAGGCTCGGTTTCATCAGCACAATCGACTTTGCCCCGGTCTGCCGACTCAATGCCAGTGCGGTCAGGTGGGTACGGTGTCCGGCGGCCAATATCAGAAGCGGGGGGTTGATATCAGAAGCGATCCGGCTGACCCCGGCGGCCAAGGCGCTGCATACGGATCTGGCGGGCATCTCTTCAACATCCCATTCGGGACGCAGCCTCAATAATGCATCGGCCAGCCCTCTGCTCTGATTCATGTGGCCCCGCTTGCCGTCACTGATAATCCAGATCTGTGCCACCGGCTTCAGGCTCCACCTTGTTTGCGGCTACTGCGCACGGCAAGATTCCCGGCGCCCCGCCCTTTTTGTCCGGACGGTTTGAGGCTGAGCCATCATCCTGCCGCCGCCCGCCAGAGGCTGGTAGCGGGAGTTTTGGGTGACCGGTTCAATCCACCAGTTCGTAGCAGGCACCACAATATTTACAGACCGCCTTGCCCGTCTTTTTAATATCCAGAAAAACGATCGGATGCTCACTCCAGTCATTGGCATCTTTTGGCGGACAGCTCAATGGCAGATCTTTACGGCTTACCTGGGTTACGGCTTGATTTTGTTCAATCATCTTTTTCTCCTGATTAGAGATCAAAGCATTGTGTAACTTTCAACTTGAAGCGGGTTAAACCAGCGACAGCCACTCCGGACGCTCATCCCGGCGGCCATGCACCTGATCAAAATAGAGGCCCTGCAGCCGCTCGGTGATCGGGCCACGCCCCCCATCACCAATGGTGCGATTATCAACCTCGCGGATCGGTGTCACCTCGGCAGCCGTACCAGTAAAGAAGAGCTCATCGGCAATATAGACCTCATCACGGGTGATGCGCTTCTCCCGCACGGGGATGCCCAGCTCAGCAGCCAGTTGGAAAATGGTATTGCGGGTGATGCCATCCAGCGCAGAGGTCAGATCAGGCGTGACCAGCATACCATCCTGCACCAGGAAGATATTTTCGCCACTGCCTTCAGCAACATAGCCCTCGGTATCCAGCAGCATCGCCTCATCATATCCGCAGGAGATGGCCTCTTGCAGAGCCAGCATGTAGTTCATGTAGTTGCCATTGGCCTTGGCCTTGCACATGGTGACATTGACGTGGTGACGGCTGTAGGAAGAGGTGCGGATGCGAATACCCTTCTGCATATTCTCTTCACCCAGATAGGAACCCCACTCCCAGGCGGCAACCATGGTGTGCACCTTCAGGTTGTCTGCGCGCAGACCCATGCCCTCAGATCCGTAGAAACACATGGGGCGGATATAGGCTGAATCGAGGTTATTTTCGCGCACTACGGCTCTCTGCACCTCATCCAGTTCATCAGCACTATAGCTCATCGGCATGCCCAGAATGTGAGCAGAGCGCAGCAGCCGGACGGAGTGATCCCGCAGGCGGAAGATTGCCGCGCCTCTGTCGGTTTTATAGGCTCGCACCCCTTCAAATACACCCATGCCATAGTGCAGGGTATGCGTCAGGACATGGGTCTTCGCCTCACGCCAGGGCACCATTTCACCATCGAGCCAGATGACCCCATCACGATCAGCCATTGTAGACATCAGGTTTTCTCCGAAAACAGTTATTCAAGTTGTTACTGGCGAGACACCATCAGGGCCTGCCATATCTCTCTGACCACACTGCGCTCCTCAACCAGCTCATCGTCAGGCACCAGGGCCGGCGAGTCTTGAAGACTTTTACGATGTGAGGCGGTACGCAAGGTGCGGTAGGCATCGGCCAGTTTGTCTGCTGCCTCGCCTGCCATCAGTTGATGGCGGGAGAGTGTCTCAAGCAGGCGGATATTGTCCGTCCACTCGAGCAGATCCGGGTATTTGTGCGCCCACCGCAGAACCGCGTATTGAACCATAAATTCAATATCTGCGATACCGCCGACACCCTGCTTCAGGTCAAATTGCCCAGGCTTTGTTTTATCCAGGGATTGGCGCATCTTTTCACGCATCTCGGCTACATCTCTGCGCAACTGCTCAGGATCACGCTTACGGGAGAGGATCTTACGGCGGATGCGTTCAAATTCCCCAATCACCTTTTTGTCACCGGCAACCGGGCGCGCCCGCAGCAGGGCCTGATGTTCCCAGGTCCAGGCATCCTCCTCCTGATAGCTCTCAAAGGCCTTCAGTGAACTGACCAGCATGCCGGAATCCCCGTTGGGACGCAGCCGCATGTCAGCCTCATACAGCATGCCGGAGGGGGTTCGCGCAGTAAACATATGCACCATGCGCTGGCCGAGACGGATATAGAAGACATCATTACCCACAGAGCGTTTGCCATCCGTCATGGCATTGGGGTTTTGGCTGCCATGCAGAAAGACCATATCCAGATCAGAACCATACCCCAGCTCAATGCCCCCCAGCTTGCCATAGCCAATCACAGCAAACCCCGTATCCTCACCCAGGATATCCACCGGCTGCCCATGGTTGACTGTCATCTGATGCCAGGCCAGCGCTAACACCCGTGCCGTCACAGATTCAGCAATATCCGTCAGATAATCACTGACCACCATCAAGGGTATGGCATCGGTAATATCTGCCGCCGCCACCCGCAACATGTGGCTGTGTGCAAATTGGCGCAGCCGCTCCATCTGCTGTTCCAGATCATCCTGCCCCAATGGCTCCAGCAGATGGGTCAGCTCCATATCCAGCTCTGCCCGGCGCAATGGGGCATAGAGTCGGCGTGGATCAAGCAGTTCATCCAGCAGCAGAGGGTAATGCGCCAACTGGCGGGCAATTAACAGGCTCTGCGAACTAAGCCGCACCAGCTGCGACAGCGCAAGCGGCTGCTCTACCAGCAGCGCAATGTAGGCCGTACGCCTTGCGATGGCCTCTATCAGAGGGATAAGAGATTGCAGTGTCTGATCGGGATCTTGAGTGCCACCCACGGCTTCCAGCAGCAGGGGGATCAGCTGCTCCATGCGCTGACGGCCTCGCGCGCCCAGAGCACGACAGGCATGCGATTCACGCAACTGATCAATCCGCTCCAGGGTCTCCCCTGGTTGCTGAAAACAGGCGCCAGTAAGCACCTCCAGTGCCTCAGCAGGTTCCAGCTCACCGTGCCAGAGTGCCACCATGGCCTGCTGCCCACTCTCTCCTTCAGCCTGAGGGGCCGCAAACACCTGATCAAAATGGCCCTGCACATGTTGACGATGGGTTTCCAATTCGGCAAAAAATGCATCCCACTGCTCAAAACCCATGGAGCGTGCCATGCGCAGGCGGCCTGCATCATCCTCAGGCAGCAGATGGGTCTGGCGATCCTGCCAGGCCTGGATACGGTTCTCCACCAGACGTAAAAAGCGATAGGCCACCGTCAGCTCATCCACAACAAATCCGGGCAGCAGCTCTTTTTCAGCCAGGCGCCGCAGCACCTGCTGGATGGGCCGAATCTGCAGATCAGGATCACGCCCGCCCCGGATCAACTGGAAGGCCTGACCAATAAACTCAACCTCACGGATACCACCAGGGCCAAGCTTGATGTTATCTGCCATCCCTTTACGTTTGAGCTCCCGGCTGATGAGTTGTTTCATCTCCCGCAGGGACTCAAAGGCGCCAAAGTCGAGGTAACGCCGGTAGGTGAAGGAGTTAAGCATGGTCATCAACGGCTTGCCCACCGCTTGATCACCGGCAACGACACGCGCCTTGACCATGGCATAACGCTCCCACTCCCGCGCCTGGGTCTGGTAGTAGTCATCCATGGCGCTAAAACTCATCGCCAATGGGCCAGAATCACCAAAGGGGCGCAGCCGCACATCCACCCGAAAGACAAAGCCATCGGCATCCTGCTGATTCAAGGCCTGAACCAGACGCTGGCAGAGCCGGACAAAGAACTGTTCATTGCTGAGTGGACGTCGTGCACCATCCACCTCACCCTGTGAGGGAAAGGTAAAAATGAGGTCGATATCAGAAGAGAGATTCAGCTCACGGGCGCCCAGCTTGCCCATGCCCAGCACCACCAGATGCTGCTGTATGCCCTCTTTGTCACGGGGTATGCCCTGCTCAGTGCAGGCCCAGCCGTAGAGTTTGCTCAGCGCTTCATCAATGCAGGCGTCGGCCAGGGTGCTCAGATCTTCCATCGTCTCATCCAGGGGAGCCAACCGGGCCAGATCCCGCCAGATAATGCGCACCATCTGATAGCGACGAAACCGGCGCAGCATCTTGGCCAGCGCCACTTCATCTGTTACCTCGCTGAGTAGCTCCTGCAGCTGCTGAGCTATACGGCCTGTTGGGTATGGCTTGAGCAGACCACCGGATTCCAGCAGTGCCGTCAGCAGCCGGTGATCACGCAGGCAGCTCTGGGCGACATAATCACTGCCCTCCCAGACCTGCTTAAGTGTGCGAATAAAGTCTGTATCATCAGGGACAACCAGCCCCTCTGCCTGTGCAGTCTCACACCAGGATTGCCACAGCTTTTCACTTCGCTCTACTGGATTGTCGATTGGGTTGGGGGTCATGCAGAGAGCTTAACTGCCCCTGCAGGGGCTGGCAATGCAGAGACTCTGTTTTGCAAAGGCATAAACCTGTACTATTTTTCCCACAGATCCGGCAAATTTGGCAGGCAAGCCCATGAATTACAATCTTCTGCTCTCTGAGCTAGAGCAGGCCTCAACATTCGAACTCTTTCGTCTGCAGGCCGCCATCAGCACACTGCTGGATGACCCCAACCGGATCGCAGCCATCAAGCGTAAATTGCATCCAGGCATGGAGATCAGCTATTTTCATGAACAGGAGAACCGGCTGGTAACTGCCAGACTATTAGAGGTACGAAAGACACGCGCCGCTATTCAGGAGAGCAGATCAGGCAAACGCTGGACCATCCCGCTCTACATGATCAACCTGGAACAGAGCAACATCGACCTCACCCCGCAAAAACAGGGGGTTGAGCGGCTCTCACTGCGCATCGACGACCGGGTCGGGTTCAGAGGCAAAAACAACGAAGAGCACTTTGGCACCGTTATCAAGCTCAATCCCAAACGAGCCAAGATTCAAGTTGGCACTACCATTTGGAGCGTACCCTACAGTATGCTGTTCAGCATTATCGACGGCGAACAGGGTGCCGATCTTTTTATTCCCGCAGGTTCCCCAGATTGGTAAACTGCGCCTATCAAAGCCACCCCCCGGAAATCGAATGAAATACAAAGACCTGCGCGACTTTATAAAACAGCTGGAGGCTAAAGGCGAGCTGAAGCGGATCAGCATGGAGGTTGATCCCAATCTGGAGATCACCGAAATCTGCGACCGCACCCTGCGTGCCGGTGGCCCTGCGCTGCTGTTTGAGAAGGTCAAAGGTTCAGACTTTCCACTGTTGGGCAACCTATTCGGCACCCCACGGCGGGTTGCGATGGGCATGGGTGAAGAGGATGTTGGAGCACTGCGAGAGATCGGCAAGCTGCTCTCTGTACTGAAGGAGCCCGATCCACCCAGGGGGATGAAGGATGCTCTGAGTAAACTCCCGATGTATCGCAAGGTGCTGGATATGGCACCCAAAGAGCTTAAGCGCGCGCCCTGTCAGGAGGTCATCATGGAGGATGCAGTGGTCAATCTGGCCAGGCTCCCGGTGCAGACCTGCTGGCCCGGCGATGGCGGACCGCTGATCACCTGGGGGCTGGTGATTACCCGCGGGCCGGAGAAGCCACGCCAGAACCTCGGCATCTACCGCATGCAGGTGATCGGCAAGAACCGCGTCATCATGCGCTGGCTCTCCCACCGGGGCGGGGCGCTGGATTTCCGCGAGTGGCAGATCAGGCATCCCGGCGAACCCTTCCCGGTAGCCGTGGCGCTGGGCGCAGACCCCGCCACCATCCTGGCCGCCGTCACCCCGGTGCCGGACAGCCTCTCCGAATACGCCTTCGCCGGGCTGTTGCGCGGCAGCCGCACCGAAGTGATCAAGGCACTGACCTCCGACCTGCAGGTGCCCGCCCGTGCCGAGATCATCTTTGAGGGCCACATCTACCCCGATGATATGGCACCCGAAGGCCCCTTTGGCGACCACACCGGCTACTATAATGAGGTGGATGATTTCCCGGTATTCACCATCGAGCGCATCACCCACCGGCAAAAACCGATCTATCACAGCACCTATACGGGTCGCCCACCCGATGAACCGGCTATTCTGGGCGTGGCACTGAACGAGGTCTTCGTGCCCATCCTGCAGAAGCAGTTCCCGGAGATCGTCGACTTCTACCTGCCGCCGGAGGGGTGCTCATACCGCATGGCGGTGGTAAGCATGAAGAAGCAGTACCCCGGCCACGCCAAACGGGTGATGCTGGGGATCTGGTCTTTTCTGCGGCAGTTCATGTACACAAAATTCGTGATCGTCACCGATGATGACGTGAACGTGCGCGATTGGAACGATGTCATCTGGGCCATGACCACCCGTATGGATCCGGCGCGAGACACCACCCTAATTGAGAACACCCCGATCGACTACCTGGATTTCGCCTCACCTGTCTCAGGCCTGGGTTCAAAGATCGGCTTTGACGCCACCAACAAGTGGCCGGGCGAGACCAACCGCGAATGGGGCACACCCATTGAGATGACCGCCGAGGTCAAACAGCGGGTGGATGAGATATGGGACCAGCTGGGGATTTAAGATCTTTTCAAAAAGCCAAAATGAGTTAAAATTTACAGCCTGGCAAACAAGAGCCAGTCATTTTTAACACCCTATTTTACCGAAGTTTTATGGAGGAAATAGAAGTAAAAAACAGCGCAGGACAGTAATTTTGGAAAACAGACACATCACCCAACCCGATCCAAAAGGGTTCCAAGTCAGAATTGTAAGAAACAAAAAAGAGTACAGCCGCTATTTTTCCCACGGACGGTGGGGAAGCAAACTCAAAGCATTAGAGGGTGCAAAAAGCTGGCGAGACCAGATGTTGGCGTCACTAGGTGATGTGAACAGATATCTCCCGGAGCGGGCCATTGCTTCCCACAAAAGAACGACGGGAATAAGAGGGGTATCAAGATCTGTCCAATATGACAAAAGATCGGATGTCCACTATCTGGTTTACAGCGTTCACTGGCGCATTGCAGGAAAGGCACACACCAAGACCTTTTATGTGGGCCGTATGGGAGAGGTGAGTGCAGATGAGGAGTTCCACGCATTCCGCACCGCAGCACAGTTTCGGCACGAGTATGAATTGTCTAAAGCAGCGGAGATACCGTTTCATCCCGAACGCTTCAAGCTGTGGAAAGAGAAGAGGCTTTATGAGGGATAAAAGCTACCCACAGCAGCTCAATGCTGCAGGTTGAATGGGGGCTTTTCCTCCTTCGGCGAGGGAGAGAGGGAGGCCTGCCACGGAATGTGCCTCCGTTTGGTCGCGATAATCTCTGAGGTAAAAACCAATTTGACGCCGCTGCCCTCCAGTTTTGCCAACTCTTCAGCCAGGGTGGCAATGGTCTCAGGAAAGGGATGGCCGATGCCTATCGCCTTGCCCCGCGCCTTTGCCCGGCGGATCAGTTGCTGAAACTGCTCACGAATATATTCAGGCTCACGCACATTATCCAAAAAGATATCCCGGCTGGCAGTCGGTATCTGGTGCTCACGAGCCAGTTTTTCGGCCACCGTTAGCGAGGTAGTACGGCTGTCGACAAAAAAGAGGTTGCCACGTTGCTGGACATCCTGCATCAGCCAGTCCATGGCCCCAGGATGCCGGGTCAACAGGCTTCCCATATGGTTATTCAGCCCCACGACATGAGGGACTGACGCCAGGCTGCTGGCCAGTGTGTCCTGAAATTGCTGCCGGGTCATGTACAAAGAGAGTCCACCCGACCCCAGTTCCTTGCCACTACGGGCATCCATCGGCAGATGCAGCATCACCTCTTTACCCTCAGCATACGCCTGCTCGGCCATTTCACGCGCATAGGGGGTATGTGGAAGAAAGGCATAGGTGATGGCACCCGTTAATTCCAGCGCCTTGTTTCCAACCTGAAGCCGGTTCCCCATATCATCGATGATGATGGAGATTACAGGCCGCTCCACCTCCATCTGCACACTATCAGGCTCTTCAGCAATCACATCCCAGCTACTCAGCAGCAGGAGCAAAACTGAAGAGATGAGCGCCCTGTAATTCATTGGAGTACTGTTGATAAGCTCATCAGCTACGCTTGTTCAGAATATCCAAACCCTTAAGCAGGTTAAGCGCTTCATTCAGTTGGTAATCACGCTCAGCCAGCGGTCTCTTTTTAGCGCCATTGCGATTCTTTTTGGGAACGGTTTTTTTACCATTCCCCTGATCCAGGTGCCCTTTCAGATTGGCCTCCTTCAGGTGATTAATTCCTATCCCTTTTTTAGCCGCCACCTTTATATTTTCAAGGATAATATCCGGCATGATGCCTTCAGCCTGAATGGAACGGCCAGAGGGCGTGTAGTAACGCGCCGTCGTCAACTTGACCGCCCGCTTCCGGGAGATGGGGATGACGGTCTGAACCGACCCCTTACCAAAGGTCTCTGTCCCCATGATGATAGCGCGCTTTCGATCCTGCAGGGCACCTGCAACAATCTCGCTGGCAGAAGCCGACCCACCATTGACCAATACCACGATGGGTGCACCATCCAGTACATCATCAGGCGCCGCATTAAACTTAAGCTGGGAGTCCGCAATCCGTCCCTCGGTATAAACGATCAGCCCATCTTCAAGAAAGGCGTCACTGACCGCCACGGCACCATTCAGCACCCCGCCCGGATTATTACGCAGATCCAGAATCAATCCCTTCAGGGCGCCACCACTCTCATCCTTAAGCCGTTGGATATTTTTGAGCATATCCTCACTGGTATGCGCCTGAAAATGAGAGATGCGGATATAACCGAACCCCTCCCCCAAAACGCGCCCTTTTACGCTGCTTGTCTTGATGATGTCACGGATAATCTCTATCTGAAACGGTGCATTCCGGCCTTCACGCACCACCATGATGACAATCTTGCTGCCAGGTTTGCCACGCATAATCTTAACAGCTTCATTAAGGCTCATACCTTTAACCGGCTTGTCATCCAGACGAATGATGAGATCCCCCGCCTCAACCCCAGCCCGTTGTGCCGGGGTGTCATCAATGGGAGAGATCACCTTTACAAAGCCATTCTCCATCCCCACTTCGATACCCAGGCCACCAAACTCACCTGTTGTGCCGACCTTTAGCTCTTTAAACTCATCCTCGCCCAGATAGGCAGAGTGCGGATCCAGTCCGGCCAGCATGCCACGAATGGCATGCTCCAGCAGTACCCGATCCTCCACCGGCTCCACATAATCACGCTTGATACGGCCAAAGATCTCAGCAAAGGCGCGCAGCTCTTCCAGCGGCATCTCCTGGGTTGCGGGGGCGCCCTCCTGATTCTCGTCAGCAATAGCAATGCGACCTGGCGGGAAGACCCATCCCATCATTAAACCCAGTGCCAATACCAGAACAACTCTCAATTGATTCATCTTTAGATCCAAATCGTATTTATTTATCTAAACAGTATAGAACTCAGTAGCATAAGCTGATATTTAAAATTTTGCCTCAACTTTCTGCTCTGATCCCTGCACGGTCAACACCGACAATCCCGGTGACCCTGTTGCCTTTTATCCTTTTACACCACTTCTTGGGATTAACCGGCTTGCCCTTTTTGCGAATACTGAAATAGACGCCTGTTTCCAACCGCCCACCACTGTTACCCACCAGGGCAATGACCTCACCCGGCCCCACCCAATCGCCGGCCTCTTTAAACAGACTCTGGTTATGCCCATAAAGGCTCATATAGCCATTGCCATGATCAATAATCAGCAGCAGCCCAAATCCACGCAGCCAGTCCGCAAAGGCCACCCGCCCATGATGAACTGCATGCACCTCCTGCCCCTCCTGTCCGGCAATTACCACACCATCCCAGCGCAGCCCGGCCCCCTTTGCCATACCAAAGCGGGCAGTGAGCCTACCCTTCGATGGCCAGGGCAGACGACCCTTCAGGGCGCGGAAAGATTTATGTGAAACAGCTTCAGCCGGTAGCGATGACAGCTCCTGCTGCAGACGCTGCATCAGCGATTTCAGCTGGTGTTCACTCTTCTTCAGCCCACCCAGCTCTTGATCCTTGCTGCTGATCCTGGCAAAGAGTGATTTGATCACCTCATACCGGGCCAGTTGAGTCTGCTTCAGCTCATCCTGCTGTTGCAGCTCTTTGGCCTGCAACGCTTCCAGCCGATGGGTTTCACTGATGAGGTCAGCTTGCGTCTCCTGCAGATCACTGATCAGCTTCTGAATCAGCGCCAGCTGCTCTGTTCTGGCCCGGTTAAAATAGTCGTAATAGACCATAACCCGACTGATGGTAGCCGGATCTTGCTGATTGAGCAGGATCTTTATGCGCTCCTGCCGTCCCATGGCATAGGCGGTACGGATCTGCCGCGACAGCAGGTAACGGTGGATATCCAGTTTCTGCTCCTGTGCATCGCGCTTTTGCTGCAGCTGCTGGAGCTGTTTTTTCTGACGGCCCAGAGTTCCACCCAGCACCCGTAAACGACGCGCCTGACGCCCAATCTTCTGTTCCACCGCCTGGAGTTTTTTATTCAGTTCGGACTGCTGACCCTTGGCTGATTTCAGCTCGGTCTGAAGTGCGTTGATTCGCCCCCGGATCTGTTGCAGCTCCTCCTTTTTTGCATCCAGCGGCAGCTCCGCCTGAGCCAGCATCATCAAGCTCAGCAATAGCATGCCGACACCCTGCAACAGAAAAAAAGGCACTCGGTAAGGTTGGCACATAGATCAGTGAACAGCTGTTTTCACCAGTGACCGCCCCTCAATCTCTGAAGGTTGATCCAAACCCAGCAGTTGCAACAGGGTAGGGGATAGATCACAGAGTGATCCCTGCGCTGCAAACTCAGCTGAAGGCCCAACATAGATCAGCGGCACGGGGTTATGGGTATGCGCAGTGTGCGGCTGTCCAGTTTCTGGATCCTGCATCTGCTCGGCATTGCCGTGATCTGCCGTTATCAGCATCTGGCCGCCCACAGCCTCAAGCGCAGTAACAATCCTGCCCAGATTCCGGTCTATGGTCTCAATGGCTCTGACCGCTGCCGCATAGATGCCGGTATGCCCCACCATATCCGGGTTGGCCAGATTGCAGATGATGACGTCATATTGCCCCCCTTCAATCGACTCAACCAGTCTGTCGGTAACCTCGTCTGCGCTCATCTCAGGCTGCAGATCATAGGTTGCCACCTTGGGTGACGGCACCAGGATACGATCCTCATTGGCAAACGGCTCTTCCCGTCCCCCATTGAAGAAGAAGGTGACATGGGCATACTTTTCGGTCTCTGCCAGACGCAACTGCCGCAGGCCATGATCAGCAATAACTTCACCTAAGACGTTATGCAGTTCATTGGGGGGAAAGACCACCGGCACATCAAATGCCTGGTTATATTGGGTGAGGGTCACAAAGCCCGCCAGTTTCGGCGTGACCTGCCGGTCAAAGCCGCTGAAACCGGGGTCGATAAAGGCCTGGGTGATCTCGCGTGCCCGATCCGAACGGTAGTTCATGAAGACGACCGCATCACCATCCTTAATCAATGCAGGCTCATCATCGGCTCCCTGAATTAGGGTGGGTGCAACAAATTCATCCGTTTCACCCCGCGCATAGGCCTGCTGCAGTGCGGTGATGGCATCGGCAGCTACAAACTCAGCCCGGCCTTCCGTCATAACAGCATAGCCTCTCTCTACCCGCTCCCAGCGCTGATCGCGATCCATGCTGTAGTAACGCCCGGTAATGGTGGCAATACGGCCAACCCCCAGTTCAGCAAACAGCTCATTCATCGCCCGCAATGAAGGCTCGGCACTTTTTGGCGGCACATCCCGGCCATCCAGCAGGGCATGCATATAGATTTTAGACGCACCCCGTTTTGCCGCCATTCGGGCCATGGCATGGATATGCTCTTCATAAGAGTGCACCCCACCCGGCGAGAGCAGCCCCATGATATGCACCGCTTTGCCGTTGGCCACTGCACGATCCACGACTTGCGTGAGGGTGGGGTTGGAGTAGAAGTCACCCGAGTCAATAGATCGACTGATGCGGGAAAGCTCCTGATACACCACGCGCCCCGCCCCCAGATTGAGATGCCCCACCTCTGAGTTCCCCATCTGCCCATCCGGCAGGCCAACGGCCTCTCCTGAGGTGCCAATCAGGGTGTGCGGACGCTGTTGCCAGAGCTGATCCCATATCGGAGTCTGTGCGCCATAAATGGCATTATCATCAGCGGGTTCTCTATACCCCCAACCATCCAGGATGAGCAGTACTACCGGTTTGCCTTTATGTGTCATCACTCTCAATCTTCGTTGTGGATCATCGGACTATTGTAAGCCAAATGCTGACAAAATCATTCATCACCATAATGAGGGTTCTCAACCCTTACAGAAACAGAGTATTATTCTATTCTGTTTTGCTAATGCAACAGCCACCCATACCAAAGCATCCCATGAAACCACCCATAATAAACGACGACGACATTGCTCGCGCCTCACTCTCCCTCAAGGCCATGTCCCATCCGCTGCGGTTAAAGATTCTCTGTGTGCTTGGCAACGCAGAGATCAGCGTCCAAGATATCGTTGATCATGTTGGCACTTCGCAAAGCAATATATCCCAACATCTTGCCATTCTGCGGGACAAGGGTATCCTAGCGTGCCGAAAAGACGCCAATCGCGTCTACTACCGGATCAGCGACAACCGCACACTGCGCCTCATCAAAATGATGCGGGAGATTTTTTGTTCCCAGGGTCATTAGCTTCTACGTTGCAACCCCGGGTTTTATACCAATCAGGCACTATAAAATATGGAACAATTTACCGAATTTGTTGGAAATCAATTTCCACTCTTCCTTGCCCTGGCTGTCATTCTGGGCCTACTGGCTCAGAACCTCTGGGCCGGCTTCACCAATAAAACCACCATTGATCCCGGTCGCGTTACAGAGCTGATCAACCGGGAGGATGCCCTGGTGGTTGATACCCGATCCATGGCCGATTATGCAAAAGGTCACATCATCAATGCCATCAACATCCCCAGCAACGGTTTCAAGGATCAACTCCACCAGCTGAAAGACAAGCAGCAACCCATTATTGTGGTCTGCAGCACGGGCACGACAACAGGCAGCACATGCAAGCTGTTGCGTGAAAATGGCTTTGAAAAGATCTATGAATTAAAAGGCGGCATGGCCTCATGGATGGGCGTTAACCTACCCATCAGCAAAAGTAAAAAAGCTAAAAACACATAAACTCAACCATTGGACACCAAAATGACTGACAACGAGAAAGAACAAGCCGCTGAGACCCCACGCGAGTTCGCCATCCAACGCATCTACATCAAGGATATCTCCTTCGAAGCGCCAAATGCCCCGCAAATCTTCAACACCGAGTGGAAACCCGAGTCCAACCTCAACCTCAATAGCGAAGCAAGGCAGATAGGCGAGGATAGCTACGAAGTTGTCCTCTCTGTCACCGTCACCACCAAGGTTGATGGCAAAGTGGCCTTCCTGGTTGAGGCACAGCAGGCCGGTATCTTCAAGTTGAGCGGCTTTCCCGACAATGAGAAGGGACACATGCTGGGCAGCTACTGCCCAAATACCCTGTTCCCCTATCTGCGCGAAGTGATCACCGATCTGGTCACCAAAGGGAGCTTCCCTCAGCTGGTACTCACCCCGGTTAATTTTGACGCACTCTATGCCCAGCATCTGGCTGAACAGAGTGCCAAAGAGAAGGCCGACAGCAAAGCTACAACGCACTGATCACAACCGAGGCCCCCGCTATGCCAGCAACAGCAACCATCGCAGTACTGGGTGTAGGCTCCTGGGGCACCGCCCTGGCGATCCTGCTCAGCCGCAATGGCATCAACGTGCGGCTTTGGGGGCATCTCAAAGAAGAGATAGAACCTCTGCAGAGAGATCGGGAGAACCGGCAATATCTACCCGGCATCCCGCTGCCAGAGCAGTTACAGCCAGTCACCAGCCTGACTGAGGCGGTAACCGGAGCCGATGAGCTGTTGATCGTGGTTCCCAGCCACGCCTTCCGCCAGACGCTGGAGGCGGTCAAACCTCTGATCACTATCAATACCCCTGTCAGCTGGGCCACCAAAGGGCTGGAACCCAAGACCCGCAAGCTACTGCATCAGGTCACACTTGAGGTGCTGGGCGATCGGCCCATCGCTGTGGTCTCAGGACCCACCTTTGCCAAAGAGGTGGCCGCAGGTTTGCCAACAGCCGTCACCGTGGCCTCCCCCTCAGAAGAGCATGCCCATCGCTTTGCCGAATATCTCAACTCTGACTGTTTTCGCGCCTACACCAGCAGCGATATCATCGGTGTACAGATCGGTGGTGGCGCCAAGAATGTACTCGCCATCGCTGCCGGTATCGCCGATGGCCTTGGTTTTGGCGCCAACGCCCGCGCCGCACTGATCACCCGTGGACTGGCCGAGATCATGCGACTGGGGCAAGCCGTTGGCGGCAGACCCGAAACCTGTATGGGGCTGGCCGGTCTGGGCGATCTGGCACTTACCTGCACCGATAATCAGTCACGTAACCGGCGCATGGGATTGGCGCTGGCCAAAGGGCTAACCATCGAACAGGCACGCAAAGAGATCGGGCAAGAGGTGGAAGGGGTCGGCACCGCCCTGGAGATCTTCAACATGGCCAACGACCTGGGGGTAGAGATGCCGATTACCGAGCAGGTCTACCGGATACTCTACGAAGGATTAGACCCCAAAGAGGCCGTACACCAGCTATTAGCGCGGAGCATCAAGGCAGAGTACTAGTACTTTTTTAAGCGTGCTAACAGCCTCCCGCAAACCCCTGTTGCCGCCAGGCTTCATAGAGAATCACAGCCGTAGCATTCGACAGATTCATACTCCGATTCTCCGGCAGCATCGGGATGCGAATCAGCTGCTCAGCTGGCAACTCATCCAATAGTGATTGCGGCAGGCCACGTGTTTCAGGCCCAAACAGCAGGGCATCACCTGCCTCGTAGGTCACATCTGAGTAGTATTGAGTGGCCCGCGTGGTGCAGGCAAAGAGGCGCGCGGGCTGGCAGTCCGCCATAAACGCCGCCATATTTTCATGCTCCTGCACCCCCACCCATTCACGGTAATCCAGCCCGGCCCGGCGCAGGCGCTTATCATCCAAGGCAAAACCTAATGGATGAATTAGATGCAAAGTACTGCCACTATTGGCGCACAGGCGTATGATATTGCCGGTATTGGGCGGTATCTCCGGCTCAAACAGAACAATCTGAAACATATAGGTTATCCGATGGCATCAAATTCAGAGACATCCCTGGCTATAGATTTTTGTGGACTTAATTTTAACACTCCCCTGGTGCTGCTATCCGGCTGTGTCGGCTTTGGCGAAGAGTATACGCGGGTAAAGGGCTTTTCCAACCGGGATGCCGGAGCCATCTGCCTGAAAGGCACCACAGGAGAGACCCGCCCCGGCAATCCACCACACCGGGTCTATGAGACACCCAACGGCATGCTGAACGCCATTGGACTACAGAACCCCGGCGTCGATAGGGTGGTGGATGAGATCCTGCCACAGCTTGATTTTGAAGAGACCCGCTTCATTGCCAACGTCTCCGGCTCCAGTATCGAGGAGTACAGGGCGGTCACCGAACGATTCAACGACTCCCCCATTGATGCCATCGAGGTCAACATCTCCTGCCCCAATGTGAAGGAGGGCGGCGTCACCTTTGGCAATGACCCCGCCATGTCAGCCCGCGTGGTAGAGGCCTGCCGCAAGGTCACCCACAAACCACTGATCATCAAACTCTCACCCAACCAGACCGATATCGCCGCCAATGCCAAAGCCTGTATCGAGGCAGGCGCCGACGCCTTCTCAGTCATCAACACCCTGATGGGCATGGCCATCGACATTGAAAGCCGCACCCCCATCATCGGCAACAACCAGGGCGGCCTCTCTGGCCCGGCCATCAAACCCGTGGCGCTGCTCAAGGTGCATCAGGTCTACCAGGTCTGCCGGGATCACGCCATCCCCATCATCGGCCAGGGCGGCATCTGCAATGCTGAAGATGCCATCGAATTCCTGATTGCCGGAGCTACTGTCGTCGGTATCGGCACTGCACTCTTCTATGATCCACTGGTATGCCCGAAGATCAACCGGGGCATCCAGGCCTATCTGGACCGGCATGAGCTGCAATCTGTAGCCCAGCTCACCGGCACACTGCAGCTGCATAGCCGATAAAAGAGCAGATGGCAGGCGCGGCCCAACCAACCATTACCCCGTTCACTCTTCTGATTCAAGTAAGATCACACCCATGTTGACCTATCCCGATATTGATCCTGTTCTTGCTTCTTTAGGCCCGCTTAAGGTTCACTGGTATGGCCTGATGTATTTGATCGCCTTTGCCAGTGCCTGGTGGCTGGGCAGATTACGCGCTGCACGCCCCGCTTCAGGTTGGAAGCTGGAAGCCGTGGACGATATGCTTTTTTATGGGGCACTCGGCGTGGTTCTGGGGGGGCGCATCGGTTATGTGCTGTTTTATGATTTCTCTCGTTTTCTTGATGACCCTCTGATTCTGTTTACCGTCTGGCGGGGCGGTATGTCTTTTCATGGTGGATTTCTGGGCGTATTGGTTGCCATGTGGTTTTTTGCCCGGCGGCAGAAGATGGGCTTTTTTCAAATGATGGATTTTGTCGCTCCACTGGTGCCCATTGGCCTGGGCGCCGGGCGTATGGGCAATTTCATCAACGGCGAGTTATGGGGTGCGCCAAGTGATGTGCCCTGGGCGATGCGGGTGCCCTGCGAAAAGTTCGTTGAGCTGTGATCCTACAAATTGCATCTGCCGTTTGGGACAGAATTCACCCCACCACTACATCCCAATCAGCTCTATGAAGTGGCGCTGGAAGGTGTGGCGCTATTTCTTCTGTTGTGGATCTTTTCTGCCAAACCCCGGCCCATGATGGCTATCTCCGCACTGTTTCTATTGGGATACGGTCTGTTTCGATTTGCAATTGAGTTTGTACGCATGCCAGACGCGCATCTTGGGTATCTGGCCTTTGGCTGGGTGACGATGGGGCAGGTCCTCTCCTTGCCAATGATTATTGGTGGTATTGTTCTCTTCATTTTGGCCTATCGACAAAAACAGGCGGTGTAGTTATGCAGCAATATCTGGATTTGATGCGTCATGTGCGGGATAACGGGGTTCGCAAAGAGGATCGCACCGGCACCGGCACCGTCAGTATTTTTGGCCACCAGATGCGTTTTAATCTGGCCGATGGTTTTCCTGCGGTTACCACGAAGAAGCTGCATCTACGCTCCATCATCCATGAGTTGCTGTGGTTTCTGCAGGGTGACACCAATATCAAGTATTTGCAGGATAACGGCGTCAGCATCTGGGACGACTGGGCAGATGAGCATGGCAATCTGGGGCCGGTCTACGGCTATCAGTGGCGCTCCTGGCCTGCACCAGACGGTGGTTCCATCGATCAGATCAGCAATCTGGTGGAGCAGATCCGCAACAATCCTGACTCCCGTCGGTTGATGGTCAGCGCCTGGAACCCAGCCTATGTCGATCAGATGGCACTGCCGCCCTGCCACTGCCTGTTTCAGTTCTATGTGGCGGAGGGGAGGCTCTCCTGCCAGCTCTATCAGCGCAGTGCCGATATCTTTCTCGGCGTGCCCTTCAATATCGCCTCATACAGTCTGCTGACATTGATGATCGCCCAGGTCACCGGCCTGCAACCCGGCGAGTTCATCCACACCTTTGGCGATGCCCATCTCTATCTCAACCATCTGGAGCAGGTGGAGCTGCAACTCTCACGCAAGCCCTTCCCACTGCCCACCATGCAGCTCAACCCCGCTGTGGATTCACTGTTTGATTTTACCTATGATGATTTTGAGCTGCTGGATTACCAGTCTCACCCTCATATCAAGGCGCCGGTAGCCGTTTAGTTCTTACTCCCAACATCCCTTGGGGCTTTCCGATCTAAACTTAAGTTATTAAGTGAGGATCAGATATGCGGATAATTGAAGCCATTGGCGCAGCATCCAGCATTGCAGGCAACCGGTTTGGCTGCTGTGGTGGGCCACGCATGTTACGCCACTCCGGGACGGTGGGTGTTTTGGCTCGGCAACATGGTCTGCTACTGCATTGGCAGCAGGTTTTGGAGCCACACACAAAGTTGGGCAAAGAGGCTGCGCTGCGCGAGCTTTTCCGCAATATCTCACGTCAAGTGCAAGCAATGGTCAGGCGACAGCACCCCTTTGTCTTTATGGGCGGGGATCACGCCTGTGCCATGGGGGTGTGGGGCGGCGTACTCTCTGCCATGCAGCAACTGCGGGATCTGGGGCTGATCTGGATTGATGCCCATATGGATTCACACACCTTTGCCACCTCAGATTCAGGCAACATTCATGGCATGCCACTGGCCGCACTGTTGGGACAGGCCGATGCCAGGCTTGCCAACATCTATGGCCAGCACCCTTTTTTGGATCCATCACGTCTGGTATTGATCGGTGTGCGCAGCTGTGAAAAGGCGGAACAACAGCTACTCAAACATCTGGGGGTGCAGGTTTATGATATGGCCAGGATTCGTCAATCAGGTGGCTTGGGGGTTGTGCTACGTCAGGTGCTGACCCGCATGCGTAACCGTTGCCGCCACTATGGCATCACTATTGACCTGGATGCGATAGATCCACGGGATGCCCCTGGCGTTGGCGTTCCCGTTGCGGGTGGTTTATCCGGCGCTGTATTGTGCCGGGCATTGAAAGGGCTGGGATCAGACCCAGCGCTGGTCGGGCTGGAGATTGCCGAGTTCAACCCTCTGCGCGATAAAAACCACCGCACAGAGCGGCTGGTAGAGCAGCTGGTGGGTTCCATCTACGGTGACCGCTGGCGCTAATAATCCTAAAAGGAGCAGTAGGCTTCAACTGCTCTTTTTAGGATAATTCACCAGAGCACCGAACAGATTCTTGGGATCATCCAGCTCTGGAATCAGTGAGGTCTCTTGGCCAATACCCATCTCCTCAGTCAGTGCATTAACTAGCCGTAGGGCAGAATAATCCTCCAGGGCAAAGCCTACCGAATCAAAGATGGTCAGCTCTTCATCCGACTCACGCCCTGGCCGACGACCCGTGATAATCTCCCACAGCTCAGCATGGATTTCAGCCTCAGGCCGGTTTTGGATCTCACCCTCTACCTGACTTTGGGGACGATATTCCACCACAATCTTGGCATGATCCAGCAGGGCTGGTTCCAATTCTGTCTTGCCAGGGCAGTCCCCACCAAGGGCATGGATATGCGCCCCTGGGCTGACCATCTCGCGAGTCAGAATCCGATTATGACGCTTGGCGGCGGTGGCCGTGACAATCAAGCTGGCGCCTTCAACGGCTTCAGCTGCACTTTTGCATGCCATCAGGCGCGGAAAACGTTCTTTGAGGTTATTGGCAAACTTGACCATGGCCTTGGCATCAGGGTCGTAATAACGAACGGTGTGGATATCACACACTCCAGCCAGCGCAGAGACCTGAAATTCTGATTGGGCGCCTGTACCAATAATGGCCAACAGATGGCTCTCTTTACGGGCCAGATAACGTGCTCCCAGCGCAGCAGTGGCCGCTGTGCGCAGAGCGGTCAGCCATGTCATTTCACAGAGCATCAACGGATAACCCGTAGCAACATCTGCCAGCATCCCCAATGCCACGACACACAGCTTGCCCTGCTGTGGATTACCGGGATGCCCATTCACATATTTGAAGGCATACAGATCATCATCAGCACAGGGCATCAGCTCAATCACACCATGGGGATAGTGTGTTGCGTGACGCGGGCTTAACTGAAACTGCTCCCAGCGGCTGAAATCCTCATCCAGCACCTTGAGCAGCCGGGCATTAAATTCATCCAGCCCAACACGATGCACCAACTGGCGCATATCGGTTGTTGTAATCAATCTCATTCACTCAACCTCAACAGTAAATTTATAACTTAAACCTGGAATCGGCAGTTGGGCGGGGTGGAGTGTGCGCTTGCGGGGGTGCAGGGCAAGGCGCAACGACGTAGAATAGTTGTTCTATTCCAAGGAGTTGCAACGCAGCCATGCGCCGCCGCAAGCGTGCAATCCGCTCCGTAGCGTGA
>JAJRZI010000156.1 GCA_024275295.1 Gammaproteobacteria bacterium
AGGCCAGAAAAGGCCTTTTTAAATGAAAAAATGCCTAAAAACCGGACTTATACGGGCAAATTAAACTGTAATGATTATCAGTAACATCTATATCAATCGATTGGTGAATATTAAAGGTAATTATTCAGAGGTTCCTTAAATTTAGCATAGCCAGAAATCCTTGGGATCGCGTGGTTTCATTATTCAATTGGAAAAGTCGAAATAATCCTACACTAAAGCCGCATAAGCATTTCTACCACAGACTTGGAGTTCCATTCGACGAGATTGGAGAGCCGAGGGAGATATTTTCCAAATTCGTAAAGAGTGACTGGGAAACAAACGACCGTTTCTACATTATCGATGGCGAGCTTTGCGTTGACTTCATCATCCGCTACGAAAACCTTGTGGAGGATTTTAAAGATGCCTGTGAAAGGATAGGCGTAACGGAGAGCGCCCTGCCACATTTAAAGTCGGGATTTAATCGAGGCCATCATTACTCAGAATATTATGAAGATGAGAGCAAGGCTATCGTCGCCGAACGGCATAAAAATGATATACGCCTTTTTGGCTACCAGTTTGAAGCAGACTAATGTATGGCGGAGAGCCATTGTTGCCCAGGCCAGCCCCTTTTTTTGCCGCTCCCAGGGCCACCCATGCGATGAAGGTTTCTGCTTTTTTTTCCGCTACAGAATAAATGACCAGCTGCGCTGGCGGATAAACCGGATGATGACTTGCCAGATTATTTGGAGTGGATCATGGAGCCCGCACACCTTGACTATAAGCAACGACGGGCATTGATTTTATAAGGTAGTTGATATGAATAAAGTGAAAATCTATGGAGAAAGAAACACTGGGACAAATTTCTTGACGAGGTTAATTCGCCGTAACTTTTTCTGTGAGCTGATTCCAGGTACGCTCGCTGAGGCCCAACCAGGGTATCGGGAAATCATTGAACAGGAACTCGAGACGAAGATCTCTGATGAGTGCAAGCGTGTTTTAGCCCGTCAAATTAGAATGGATGAGTTCTTTTGTGGGAATCTATGGACCACCTTGGGGTGGAAGCACTGTGTTCCGTCAACGACAGTAATACGCAGCCATCCTGATAGGAAGAGAATACTTTTCGTTACGGTAACCAAGAACCCGTACTCATGGGTATTATCGCTTTATCGGAGACCATATGAGAACGCTGCTGTGCATCGACCCGATGATTTTTGTAAATTTATTAATGAACCTTGGTTGACGGGAAGCCGCGAGAATACTCCGGCCATTCTTAATAGTCCGGTAGAGCTATGGAATTTGAAGACAGAGGGATACGAGCGATTAAAGGAGATAGCTACGGTAGTACATGTCCGGTATGAGGATGTATTGGCTGAGCCATTCCAGTTTCTAGAGACGATTGGAGAACAACTAGAAAGGCGCACGAATAAGTTTGAGTTACCTATAGAAGCAATAAAAAAAGATGACGTGGGAAAGAAAGATTACAATTATTATCGCGATTACTATTTAAAAGAACGCTGGCGAGAGGAACTTAGTGGCGAACACATCAGGGCTATCAACCATTTTCTCGCACCTGCCGTAGTAAAGAGAGCGGGATATAAATTATTGCAGGCCGAAAAATAAACATGCTAAAGCTAGCCTTAAAGTGTAGAAAACGTGTAAATTCAAGGAACATGTGGAGAGTCTGTCTAGTATCTTTCTATTTCCTCTAGTGCTCACCTCAGTTAAACCTCATGAACTAACTTGGAATTACATCAAAACCACAGGCTGGAGTAAATATTGGTTGCTCACAAATAAAATACTTGGATGACAGAATGTGCAGTTCCACAACCCTTTCAGCATTACACATTATTTACATGCTTCTTTCACGAAGAGTAGATGAGCTATATAGTAATTAAATGTGGGCTTTGCATATCGTAGTTAGTGAATGAAATTATTATTATGAAGATATTCGGTATTGGTCTTTCTAAGACTGGAACAACCAGCTTGGCCGGCGCGCTCACCATGCTTGGCTACAAAACACGCGACTATATCGGCGTGACTCGCTACATCCCCCACGACCTTTCCTGCATTCCCAGAGAAGAACTTGATGGCTACGATGCCTTCACCGATACGCCAATTCCCAGTTTTTATCGTGAGTTGGATGCGGCCTTCCCCGATTCTAAATTTATTCTGACGGTGCGCGACGCCAAAGGTTGGTTGACGTCCTGCAAAAAGCAGTTCACGGTGCGCCATGCCGAAATCCAGAACGAGGCAACACGGCAGTTGACTCAGGAGATGTACGGTTGCACCGCGTTCGATGAAGAAAAATTCCTGGCCGGTTACACCCGGTTCGTCGAGGGGGTTAAGGCGCACTTTAAAGACCGGCCGCAGGATCTTCTGATCTTGAATCTTTGCAGCGGCGAAGGTTTTGTGATGAGTCAGGAGTGGTGGCATGGGTGAGCCGCGCACCGTCTTCGCCAAGTTTTTAGGGCAGGATATCTTTCTGGAGCAAGGGCGCTTGTTGTTTTCGCTGTTTCACACCTTCGTGTCCAACGGTTACCGCATCATGTTCTTTGACCGCCAGCCTGATTGCGGTTTGGAGAAATACGGTCAGTTCGCCTTATCTTTGGACGGCGTGATGCGAGTAGATCAAGCACCGGCAAGTTTCCATGATTGCTTGTACGTATTCGATGAAGAGGATCCAGTCTTGGCAGGGCGTCCTTGGCGAAAAAAAGTGAAGGTCGATTTCGATGTATTCTCGCCTTATTGGTTTGAGTCGCCTATCATTATGCCGTTCCCCGTGCATTCGGTGCATGCTATGCGCGACTTCGAAAAGCGATTGGACTCGTTTCGGGCGATCAAGAAGAACAAAAGGGTGTTTTTCTCGGGGGATACCAAGGACTATCGCTGCAACCCCGTGCGCTATCCCAAGCCCAAGCTTTCGCGGCTGGAGATCGTCAACACCATTCGGGAGCGTATGGGCGATGACGCTTTGATTGTGGATGATCTAGCGGTGCTGGATCAGCTGAATAAGGCGGGCTATACCAATCAATGCGTACTGGTGGATACCAACCGCATATGGGTGGATGATAAAATCTGGCCCGATATGCTGGCTACGGCAGACTTCTTTCTGGCTCCGCCGGGTATCGTCATGCCCATGTGCCACAACATTGTCGAAGCGATGGCGGTAGGTTGCGTGCCCATCACAAACTATCCCGAGTGGTTCGATCCCGCGCTTACGCCCATGGAGAACTGCATTGTTTTCGATGACCAGAACGACCTATTGGATAAGTTGCGCATGGTTTTGAAGATGCCACGGGAAAAAATCGCCGACATGCGCGCCAAGGCCTTGGTCTACTACGAACAGCATTTGCGGCCCGCCACTTTCATTCGCCGGGTTGATGAGGCGCCAGGGGAGCGTGTCACGGTGCTCATGATTACCGAGAAGAATATGGCGCGCCGGCTGAATAAGCTGGGTAAGCGCTCGGTACTGATTAAAGGTGTGGTGAATGGTGGCCAGGAGCATGGCATTCGTCGCGCCTTGTCCTTGTTGTTGGGGTGAGTGTGGTACCACTTACTTCGTGCTTTAGTCGAGATGATATGGAACAAACAATGAATACCACCAAAAACGCCCGCGCTATCGCCTTCTACCTGCCCCAATTTCACCCCATTCCGGAAAACGATGAATGGTGGGGAAAAGGCTTCACTGAATGGACCAATACAGCCAAGGCCAAGCCTTTGTACCGCGGGCATTATCAGCCCCACGTTCCCGCAGATTTAGGTTTCTATGATCTCAGATTGCCTGAAGCGCGTATTGCGCAGGCTAGCCTGGCGCAGGAGTATGGCATTGAGGGGTTTTGCTATTATCATTACTGGTTTGGTGGAAGGCGAATGCTGGAACATCCACTTAATGAAGTACTTGCATCCAGTGAGCCCAATTTTCCATTTTGCCTATGCTGGGCTAATCACAGTTGGAATAGCATCTGGCAGGGTTGCCCCGACCGCATCTTGGTTGAGCAGGTTTATCCAGGTATGGATGATCATGCTGCACACTTTGATTTTCTGCTTAAGGCGTTCCTTGACCCACGCTATATCACTGTAGATGATAAACCATTATTCCTGGTATATAAGCCGGACGATATTCCTGAAGTGGAACGGGTGACTGACTACTGGCGTGAGAGAGCGCATCAGGCTGGGTTGAAGGGATTGCATCTGGTTGGTATCTCCCATTTCAGCCCAAACTGGGATCCACGCTCACGCGGTTTTGATGCCTGTATGATGCAGAAACTGCCGCCACGTAATGGGCATGTTCCCGCCCGATTCTGGGATGCCAAACTTAAGGTTATGTTGGGGCGCGGCAAGCATCAGCTTTCAATCTATTCTTATGAAGAGATGCTCTCGTTTCTGCTGCGAAAAAAGAAACCCGACTTTATGGATTATCCTTGCGTGCTGCCCAACTGGGATAATACACCACGCGCAGGGATGAACGGATTGGTCTTCCATGGTTCCACTCCAGAGTTATTCGGTCGTTTGTTACGGGAGGCGATTACAAAAGTTGAGGACTATCCTGCTGAGGAAAAAATTGTGTTCATTAAGGCCTGGAACGAATGGGCCGAAGGCAATCATATGGAGCCAGACTTGAAGTTTGCTCATGGTTATCTGGAGGCTGCCCGTCAGGCTTTGCTGGGCAGGTAACCGAGCTGATTTACTTTACCGTAGAGTTAATGGATTTAACTAGCATAAGAATTTCAATTTACATCTGAGAGTTCAACCACCAAGATGAAACACCCGGGTCGTATTTCAGTCATCATGCCCTGTTATAATGCAGAGGCACATTTGTGTGAGTCAATTGATTGTGTGCTGAATCAAACCTATGCCGATGTTGAGTTGATTGTTGTTGATGATGGCTCTAGTGATGGTTCGAAGGCCATCCTTAAAGAGTATGGCGATAAAATTATCCTTATAGAACAACAAAACCAAGGGCCCTATCCCGCGCGGAATAATGGGATGACCAAGGCGACAGGTGAGTTTGTTGCTTTTTTAGATGCAGATGACTATTGGACGCAGGACTGCTTGGAAAAGTTGTATGCGGGTTTGCTGGGGGCTGATGCTGCCCTGGCCTACTGTGGTTGGCAAAATGTTGGCATAAAACAAAAGCGGGGTGAGCCTTATGTCCCCCCGGAATATCCTGAAGACCAGAAAGCAGAAATGTTTCTTCGTGCTGCCTCTCCTTGGCCTATCCATGCGGCCTTGGTGTGCCGTGAGTTGTTGGAGTCTGTTGGTTGCTTTGATTTGAACTGGTCAACCTGTATGGATTACGATTTGTGGCTGCGAACTGCAGTTGCCAATCCTATTGTGTTGGTGCCAGAGGTGTTGGCTTTCTATCGCCATCACGGCAGTAGCCAGA
>JAJRZI010000157.1 GCA_024275295.1 Gammaproteobacteria bacterium
TATAGTTAAGCAGTCTAGTTAAAGCAAAACCTTTAACATTCTCATAAGGCCATGTTAATACAGCGAGAATAAGTGCCGCATGCTTTCTATTTTCCAACGCAAAAAACCCGCCATCATTGGGCTGGATATCAGCTCAACGGCGATCAAGCTCTTGGAGTTTAGCAAAACATCCTCCATGGGACGCGGCGGTGCCCAATACAGAGTGGAAAGCTATGCTGTTGAACCATTGCCAGAAAATGCAGTTGTTGAGAAAAACATTGCCGATGTCGATGCGGTTGGAGAGACCATAAGGAACGTCGTGAAGCGCTCTGGCTCACGCGCCAAGCACGTTGCTGTTGCTGTTTCAGGCTCCGCCGTTATCACCAAGATTATCACTATGCCCGCCTCACTGTCTGATCAGGAGATGGAGGCGCAGATCCAGCTTGAGGCGGATCAATATATCCCCTATTCACTGGAAGAGGTGAATATGGATTTTGAGGTACTGGGGACATCCGAGAAAAACCCGGAGATGATGGATGTCCTGCTGGCCGCCTCACGCAGTGAAAATGTGGAGGATCGGGTAGCCGCCATTGAGATTGCCGGCCTCATTGCAGAGGTGGTCGATGTTGAGGCCTATGCCATGGAAAATGCCTTCAGCCAGATTGCAGAGCAACTGCCAGATCATGGTGAAAATCAAACCATTGCTGTGGCTGATGTCGGCGCTGCAACCACCACCATGAATGTCCTGCACAATAACAAGATCATCTACACCCGAGAGCAAAACTTCGGTGGCCGCCAGTTGACCGAAGAGATTCAACGCCGCTACGGTCTCTCTTATGAGGAAGCAGGCATGGCCAAACGCCAGGGTGGCCTACCTGATAACTACATCCCTGAGGTACTGGATCCATTCCGCGAAGCAATGGTTCAACAGGTTAGCCGATCACTGCAGTTCTTCTTCTCATCCAGCCCTTACAATAGTGTGGATCACATCGTCATGGCTGGCGGCTGTTCCTCCATACCCGGAGTTGACGAGCTGATTGAAGAGAAACTGGGGACTCCAGCCATTATTGCAAACCCGTTTGCCAGTATGTCCGTGTCATCACGGGTAAAACCTCAGAGCCTGAGCAATGATGCCCCCTCCATGATGATCGCATGTGGTTTGGCATTAAGGAGCTTCGACTAAGATGGCACAAATCAACCTACTGCCCTGGCGCGAAAATCTTCGCAAACAGCGCCAACGCGAATTTGGTGTTGCTGTCGGAGGCATGGCCGTTATTACCGTGCTGTTACTGATTGTCGGCCATATACATATTGCAGGTATGATCGAGCATCAAAACAGTAGAAATTCTTTTTTAAAGAAAGAGATTGCTGCTGTAGAGAGTAAAATTAAAGAGATTAAGGATCTGGAATCAACCAAGGCAAAACTACTGGCACGCATGGAGGTTATTCAAGAGTTGCAAAGTAGTCGGCCCGGTATCGTCCACCTGTTTGACGAGCTTGTAAAGACCGTTCCTGAAGGCGCCCTGCTAACCAAGGTAGAACAGAGCGGCAAGATTGTCCGAATAGATGGTCGCGCCCAATCCAATGCTCGGGTATCCGCCTATATGCGCAATATTGAGGCATCACAATGGCTGGGAAAACCACGGCTTCTGGTTATTGAAACAAAGGATAAAACAGGCACCGGCCTTAACCACTTTCGCCTGAGTGCCCAGCAAGTAAATCCTTTCGAGGGGAACGACCAGTGAACCTTGATGAACTCAATGAGTTAGATTTTGGAAACATCGGCGTCTGGCCCTGGCCGGTCAAGATTGTACTGATCCTGCTTGTCTGCACCCTCTTATCTGTTGGTTTTTACTACTTTGATACCCAAGATCAGCTTTTACAGCTTGAGCGGGCAGAAAAGGAGGAGACCACACTACGAAAATCTTTTGAGACTCAACAAGCCAAAGCCGCCAGTCTTGACAAATACAAGCAACAACTGGAAGAGATGAAGCAGTCATTCGGCGCCATGCTACGCCAACTTCCCAATAAAACAGAGGTTGCCGAACTGCTGGTTGATGTCTCTCAAACGGGTCTGGCTGCGGGACTGGAATTTGAACTTTTTCAACCCACTGGAGAAGTACCCAAGGAATTTTATGCCGAACTCCCAATAAAACTCAAAGTACACGGTGGCTTCCATGAGTTTGGCGAATTTATCAGCGGGTTGGCTGCACTCCCCCGTATCGTCACTATTCATGATGTAAGAATACTTCCTGAGGGCGGAACAAAACAGGGGAAATCCAGCAAAAAGCCGGGCGGAACAAAGCTCATTTTAGAGGCCACGGCAAAAACCTATCGCTACCTCGAAGAGGGGGATGAATAGTGAAAATGGGCACCTCTTCCCTGCTGCTGAAAAGTATGGCCGGTGTTGTCATCTGCTTGATGCTAACCGCCTGTGAAAACAGTCAGATGGGGGATCTCCAGAGTTTTGTCAACGAGGTCAAATCACGAAAGGCGGGACGCATTACACCACTTCCAGAGATCAAACCCATAGAAACCTTCATCTATACCGCTACAGACAGACGCAATCCATTTGCCTTCTCCGCAGGAGAGGAGCCTGCGATGGAGATGGATATTCCTGATAATGGCATTCGACCCGATACAATGCGCCGGAAAGAGGAGCTTGAGGATTTCCCTCTGGATTCCCTCCGCATGGTTGGAACCCTGGAACAAAATGAAAACACCTGGGGCCTGGTTCGATCACAAGAGGGAACCATCTACCGCGTCCAGACAGATAATTATATGGGCCAGAACCACGGACGTATTACCCGGATTTTAGAAGACAAAATTGAACTTATAGAGATCGTGCCAGACGGGCAGTCAGGCTATATAGAACGACCCGCCTCACTCTCACTGAACGATGATGAATAAAGCAGAGGAAATGAAGATGAACAGCAAGCCGGTAACATCCGGATCACAGCATCAGGCTAGCAGCAGAACAGGCAGATGCCGCCAAACTGCTGCAGTAATCCAAACTCTATTGCTAATCATCATAACTACCGCATTTTCATCAGCTTATGCTATGGGGAATGTCGTATTAAAAAATATTAAATCCACCACACTGCCTGGTAACCGTGTTCAAATCACCCTCACAGCCTCTGGGCCGCTGATGCAGCCAACAAGCTTTACCA
>JAJRZI010000005.1 GCA_024275295.1 Gammaproteobacteria bacterium
GGATGGTTCTCAGTTTCATTCGATGCCCAAGTTCATGACGCAAGAATGAAGCGCTGTTGTTCATGATTTTTGTGATGGCCGCATGCTCACTCTCACTGCCCATGGTCGTAAAAAAGACCTTGGCATGTGAAAAATCACGCACCACCCGCACCTCTTGAATGGTCACCATACCCAAACGGGGATCTTTAAGATCATCACGGACCAAAACCGACAGTTCGCGTTGCATCTGAGATCCAACGCGTTCTGTTATACTAAATTCTCGAGCCATATCAGTGTCCGTTAAAGCTCTCTCGCTACTTCAGTGTGCTCGAAAACCTCAATCTGATCACCTGGCTTCACATCATTGTAGTTTTTAACACCGATGCCACACTCCATGCCGTTCTTGACCTCTTGCGCATCTTCTTTGAAGCGGCGCAGTGACTCAAGCGCACCTTCGTAGATCACGACATTATCGCGTAGCACGCGGATTGGATTGTTGCGTTTTACCACACCCTCAACCACCATACAGCCTGCAATAGCGCCCAGTTTTGAGGAGCGGAATACATCACGCACCTCAGCCAGGCCGACAATCTCTTCGCGGATTTCGGGAGAGAGCATGCCCACAATGGCACTCTTAACATCATCAATAACCTCATAGATGATGCTGTAGTAACGCAGATCCAGCTCTTTCTCTTCGATGACCTTACGCGCTGAAGCGTCAGCACGCACATTAAAGCCGATAATGATGGCATTTGAGGTCACCGCGAGATTGGCATCAGACTCATTGATGCCACCCACACCCGAGGCAACAACCTTAACCTTAACGTCATCAGCGCCGATCTTGGTCAGCGAATCCTTAAGCGCTTACACACTGCCCTGCACATCCGCTTTAACGATGAGGTTGACATAGTTAACCTCACCCTGCTCCATCTGAGAGAAGAGTTCATCAAGCTTTGCGGCCTTCTGGGCGGCCAAACGGCTATCGCGTGATTTTTCCTGACGTGCTGCTGTTACCTCACGCGCCTGTCGCTCATCGGCTACTGCCATGGTGTCATCACCCGCATTAGGCACACCTGACAGCCCAAGAACTTCAACTGGAAATGATGGGCCTGCAAATTCAACTGGCTTGCCACTCTCATCAAACATGGCGCGCACTCGGCCGGACTCCTGCCCACTGACCAGAATATCCCCGCGTTTGAGCGTCCCAGATTGCACCAACACGGTTGCAACTGGACCACGACCTCGATCAAGCCGGGATTCAACAATAACGCCACGGGCTGGCCCTTCAACTACCGCTTCCAGTTCTAGCACTTCTGATTGCAACGATATAGCATCAAGCAAATCATCAATGCCTTCTCCTGTCTTGGCAGAGACATTGACAAACATGGTATCGCCGCCCCAATCCTCAGGGATCACATCCTCTTGGGAGAGCTCCTGCATCACCCTGTCTGGATTGGCCTCAGGCTTATCCATCTTGTTGACGGCGATCAACAGTGGCACCTCTGCCGCCTTTGCATGCTGAATAGCCTCTTTGGTTTGCGGCATCACACCATCATCTGCCGCCACAACCAGCACTACAAGATCCGTCACCTTCGCTCCACGCGCACGCATGGCACTAAACGCGGCATGTCCAGGCGTATCCAGAAAGGTGATCATGCCTTTATCGGTATTAACGTGATAGGCACCGATGTGCTGTGTAATGCCGCCTGCCTCACCGTCCGCAACATGGGTGGATTTGATGTAATCCAAGAGTGATGTTTTACCGTGATCAACATGCCCCATAATGGTTACAACAGGAGCACGGGGTTCTTTATTTCCTGACTCTTCCGCCTGTATGAGCAGCTCATCTTCCAGGCTCTCTTCTTTGGCGGCGATGGCCTTATGTCCCATCTCTTCAACAACCAGGGTCGCTGTATCACGATCCAGGATCTGGTTAATCGTCACCATTGACCCCATCTTCATCAGCGCCTTGATCACTTCAGCTGCCTTGACAGACATCTTCTGGGCAAGATCACCGACTGAAATGTTCTCAGGAACCTCAATAGTATGAACCACCGGAGCCGTAGGTCTCACAAAGCCATGTTCTGCATCCTGCTGTTGGTGAGAGGCCGCTGAGTATCGTTTGGCTGGCTTCTGTTTACGGCGTCCACGCTTTGCAGCAGCGACATGCAGCTCTTCACGCCTGCGCCCTCCTTTACCTTTACCTTTACCCTGCTCCTTGCCTGACTCTTTTGATTTTGTCTTGGGTTTGGATTTGGCCGCTTTATCTGCACCTTTATTATCGGCAGGCTGTACCTTGCCTTTTGCTAACCCGGCAGAGTCAGGAGCTTTAGTGCGCTCAGCCACTTTATTGGCTGCAGCCATTTCACGTTCTCGCTCATCTTGCTTGCGTCGCTCTTCCTCTTCCTCCTGCAGACGCTTGACCTCTGCTTCTGCCCGCTTGGCCTCTTCATCTGCCTGGCGCAGTGTCTCCTCTTCTTTGCGACGCGCATCTTCTGCAGCTCGCCGAGCCTCATCTTCCAGCTCTATTTTGCGCCTTGCTTCCGCCTGCTCTGCCAGTGCTGCTTTTGCTGCCTCAGCTTCCAAAGATTCCTGCTCATTCTCAGTAACACTGCCCCGCTTAACATAGGTGCGTTTGCGACGCACCTCAACGTTTACTGTTTTACCGCCACGCGCCCGGGGACTTACAGCTGCTCGGCCTGCTGTTCGGCCTGCTTGAGCAGCAGGCTGGCGCAGTTGACTGACTGTTTTTCTTTTTAGCGTGATCTTTTTGGGTTCACCTGCCGAAAGCTCGTCAGATTTACCATGACTATCACGCAGATAGTTCAACAGATTAACTTTCTCTTCTTCTGAAATGCTGGCATCCGGATCTTGTTTATCCACGCCCGCATCACCCAGCTGGCTTAGCAGGCGATCAACAGGAATACCAACATCTGCAGCAAATTGTCTTATTGTCACTTCATTCATTTGGATGAACCTCCAGAATACCCTTTATCCCTGTTGCTCATCAGCAAACCAGGGTTCACGTGCAGTCATTATTAATTTTCCTGCGCGCTCTTCATCCATATCATCAACTTCCATTAGCTCGTCAATGGATTGCTCTGCCAGATCATCCATGGTTTTGATGCCGCAGCTTGCCAGCACATAGGCCAACTCTCTGTCCATGCCTTCCATCTCAAGCAGGTCTGCTTCAGGTTCTACTTCTGAAAGAACCTCTTCCTTCGCTATCGCCTGGGTCAACAGCACCTCTTTGGCTCGTCCTCGCAGCTCTTCAACAATGGCCTGGTCAAACTCTTCAATTTCAAGCATTTCACTCAACGGAACATAGGCCACCTCATCAATGGATGAAAACCCTTCCTGTACGAGAATGACTGCAACCTCTTCATCCACATCCAGCCGCGCCATGAAGCTTTCAACCAAAGCACGCGCCTCGCCTTCACTTTTTTCAGCCGCCTGCTCCACAGTCATGACGTTCAGATTCCAGCCAGTCAGTTCACTCGCCAGCCGTACATTTTGGCCACCTCTACCGATAGCCTGGGAGAGCTGATCTTCATCCACTGCAACATCCATGCTGTGTGAGTCTTCATCAACAACAATTGAAACAACCTCTGCAGGTGACATGGCATTGATGACAAACTGAGCAGGATTATCATTCCATAAGATAATATCTACACGTTCACCACCCAATTCATTTGAGACGGCTTGAACACGAGATCCACGCATACCCACACAGGCACCAACGGGGTCAATACGCTGATCCGTAGCACGCACTGCAATCTTTGCCCGTAACCCCGTATCCCGAGCAGCGTCAATGATCTCAATAAGCCCTTCACCCACCTCAGGCACTTCAAGCTTAAAAAGCTCTATCAATAACTCAGGGCAGGTGCGGCTAACATATAATTGGGGGCCGCGCTGTTCTGCCCGAATGTCATACAGATAGCCCCTAACTCGATCACCTGTTCGTACGGACTCGCGGGAGATCATCTCCTCTCTTGGAATCAGCGCTTCAGCATTGCCACCCAGATCCAGCAGGATCTGACCGCGATCTACCCGTTTGACCACGCCGGTTACAAGCTCACCTTTACGTTCCTGATAGGCTTCTACAATCTTTGCTCTTTCGGCTTCACGCACTTTTTGAACGATAACCTGTTTTGCAGTTTGAGCAGCAATGCGCCCAAAGGTGATTGACTCAAAAGGCTCTTCTATATATTCATCAACCTGGATATCAGCATGATTCTGGCGCGCATCTTCCAATGTAATCTGAGCATCAGGATTATCATGCTCTTCATCAAACTCTTCTATAACCAGCCAGCGCCGAAAGGTTTCATAGGAACCATCTGTACGGTCAATTGAAACCCTAATATCAATATCGCCTGGGCTTTTCTTGCGTGTAGCCGTGGCCAAAGCCGCTTCAATCGCTTCAAATATGACCTCTTTGTCAATAGATTTCTCATTGGAAACCGCATCAACAACCATTAATATTTCTTTGTTCATCTATTCCAATTCCTAATCAGAATTCTGGTATAAGCCGTGCAGACTCAATCTGATCCAACGGTAAATTAAATTTTTCACCCTCTACATCGAGGGTTACATCATCACCCTCAACACCCACCAGCATCCCCTCATATCTGCGGCGACCACCCAATTTGATACGCATTATGATGCGTGCTTTTTTTCCTTTAAAGCGATCAAAATGCTCTTTATCAAACAATGGCCTGTCTAAGCCAGGTGAAGAGCCCTCCAGGTCATAATTCTCCTCAATAGGGTCTTCTACATCGAGCAACCCACTCACCTGGTGACTGACGGCACTGCAATCATCAAGCGTTATACCCTTACTGGAATCAATGTAGATGCGTAACAACACGCCCATTTTTTGCCGACTCAACAATTCAATACCCACCAACTCGTAACCCATGGGTTCAACGACCTGGCGTATTGTTTGAGTCAAATTGTCTGGAGCACTTCGCATCAGTAACCACCCTACATCGGGCACAAACAAAAAAGGGGCCAAAGGCCCACTTCAAATAATCCAATAACCACTTGGCTCTGAGTATAACTAAAACACCACAAACCAAGCCCGAAAAAAAACCCCGCTACCGGGGTTTCTTATTTATTTTGGTGGCGAGGGCTGTTTGCCAACGCCATCTACTTAGCGTTGCTAAGGACGTTACAGCACCAAAACCCGCTTTGATCAGGACGCTACTATCGAATTTCGAGGGAGTCCGTCCGACTAAGGCGCTGGAGTATACCAGCATATCCCCATTTACATCAATGGGGGATAACTAAAACCTGAATCCGTGGGTTTTGGGTGGGGCGGATTAAGATCCAATATTTTCGAGCACAAGGCGCTATCCAATCTGATTTACGCACCTGCAGTGAACTTTTGAACTGGCGTCATATCATCGTGACATCGCTCCAGCAGACGATGCAGCGCAGCATGCAGCTCATCATCCAGATCGTTGAACATCACACCCGCTCTGCCTGAACTACTATGCATCACCATGGCATCTGTACTACATGGCTTGTTTATGCCATCTTCATACAAATAAAAAGAGGCCTTAACCAGTGCATTAATCGGCAGTTCAACACAGCCAGTCTCAAGGAGCATGCCACCAAGACTGATATTCATGGTACGCCCATGAACCAATCCTAGCGCCTGATACGTTACAACGATATCCAACGTCACTGGCTTACGTAATGCGTAGCGATGCTCCATCTCTCATCTCCTGAATTGCTAAGACATCTCAATATTTGGTGATTGTGATACTATTTTTATTCTTAGCCCATGACATTTCATCATCCTGCTGTCAAGTCATTCAAACCCATTCTAGCTAATTTTTGACACTTTTGCCCTAACTCAGATACAAATATTTCCAAGCAACCTAATTTTCCACTCAATTTCAGGTAGAATTCTATTTATGAACACACAGAATCCTATCGATATTAAACAGGCCATCACCCCCGGTCTCTTTCGGCGTTTGGCTGCTATCTGTTATGACGGATTACTGCTTCTGGCCATGCTCATGGTTGCAACATCGCTTGTTATCATGCCGCTTGGGCTGGAGGCAGGGGACACCTCTGTTGGTCACAACCCATTCTTTCAATTTGTGATTTTCGGTCTGATTCCACCCTTTTTCTTCTCATGGTTCTGGATCAAAGGTGGGCAAACTCTGGGCATGCGGGCATGGCGGCTTCAGGCCATACGTGATGATGGGAACCCCCTGACATGGCCTGACGCCTTGCTGCGGTATTTTTCTGCCCTGCTCTCTTGGGCTGTTGCAGGCTTGGGGTTTTTCTGGATTCTAGTTGACCGCGATAAACTTGCCTGGCATGACCGGCTCTCAAAAACCCGCCTGGTGATGACAGCAAAACGCACCAAAAACTAAAAACAGCACCCGGTTATCGGTAACTAATTCACCCTTGAACTTAAGAAAAGCGCAGCACCCAACAGCAATAATCCAGGGAAGGATGCGGCAAACAGTGCATTCAAATCATATACAACAGCCATATACGAGAAGGCCTTGCTCATCAGGAAAAATCCACTGCCTACCATTGCCCCCAGAAAAACCCGCTGCCCAATCCCAGAACCGCGCAATTGACCAAAGACAAAAGGCATTGAGAGATACAACATTATCAGCGTTACCAGAGGGGTAACCATCTTGCCCCAGAAAGCCACCTCATAGGTTTTGGCGTCCTGACCATTGGTCTGTAAAAAACGAATATATTTGTAAAGTCCCCAGGCTGGCAGGATACGGGGATTAAGCGAAACCACATTCAGCAACCCCGGGTCCAACATTGAATCCCAGGTAGCACGCTCTATTACACGAACCTGCACCCCATCATCGGTAAACTGACTTTGCCGAATATCCTGCAAAAGCCATTGATCATCCTCATATTTTGCAGACGCAGCATGGGTAGAGAATTTTAGCTGCTTATCTTCCCCATATTCATAGATATAGATGTCTTCGAGCCGCGATCCAGGCAGAATATTCCGAATGTTGATATAGGCTCCGCCATCCCGCGCCCAAAAGCCATACTTGGTTTTGAGCGTGACCTGCTTGGCCAGTGCCTGCGAGCGCATCGTCTGTGCATACTGCTCTGTTTCAGGCGCAATAATCTCCCCAAAAAAGAGGGCCACCACCAACATCAATACACCCGCCTGTAACACCGATAACACAATACGCGCGTACGACACACCCGCTGCCCGCATTGCCGTAAGTTCGGAGTTATTGGCCATTCCGCCCAATCCAATCAGGCTTCCCAGCAAGGCCGCCATGGGCGAGACCTCATAGGCGAAACGTGGCAGCGTCAACAACACAAATAGAAAGGCATCCCCAACCTGATATCGCCCCTCACCCACATCGCCCAGCTCATCCATCAGTGTGAGAAACCCCAGCAGCGTCAGCAGCACCGCCATCACGACCACCGTACCCAGGATGACGGCCCGCCCGATATAGATATCCAGAATTTTCATACGATGCACACAAGATTGTCAGCAAGCAAAATGAGCGGCAGCGCGGTCAGCATCGTGAATAACCCCAGCAGAGTTTCACTCAACAGGCATTGGTCAATAATTGAAAACATAAAAACGGGCAGTTGATTCTTGTAGATTTCCTGGATTGTAGGCATCCTAACGAAAAACTGACGATGTGAGAACAGAATTCACCCTTAACCCTGCAAGCGGGGCTAAAGGCAACCACCTAATTTTTTAAGGAGTTCAGATGAACTACAGTGCCAAAACTGGTGACCCATCCAAACAGCGCACCCCCTGCCTGGTGCTGGGTCTGTTTTCCAGGCGCAAACTTTCCGATGCTGCAAAAACAGTAGATAAGGCCAGCAAAGGCTTTCTCACCAGCATCCTTAAAAAAGGGGATATGGATGGAGAGCCTGGCCAGGCACTCATGCTATACGATCTACCCGGAACACTTTGCGAACGCGTACTGCTGATTGGTTGCGGCACACAAAAAGAGTACAACCAAAACAAACACAGTGAGGCCGTTGGCAAAGCTATATCAGAGCTGAATAGCGGCTATACCGTAGACGCCACCCTCTGCCTGCCTGCTCTGGAATCTACACAGAGCGATCTCTACAGCCAGATCCGTGACACTGTCATCAATAGCAGTGAGCAGATCTACCGCTTTGACCAGTGCAAAAGCGACCCTAAAGCACCGAAGCGGCCGCTCAAAAAACTCACCCTGTTGGTCAATGATCGAAAGCACCTAAAAACGGCACAAAAAGCGATAGCACACGGACAGGCCATGGCCAACGGTATCAGCTTGGCTAAAGACCTGGGCAACCTGCCGGGCAACATCTGCACACCCAGCCACCTGGCTGACCAGGCACGTCGACTGGGGCGCAAATCACCCAAGCTAAAGGTCAAGATTCTGGAAGAAAAGCAGATGGCAGCCCTGAAGATGGGGGCACTGTTATCTGTTTCACGCGGCAGCCGCCAGCCTGCCAAATTGATTGTCATGGAATATCACGGCGGTACGGCAAAAAGCAAACCCGTGGTATTGGTGGGCAAAGGTCTTACCTTTGATGCGGGCGGCATCTCCATCAAACCCTCCCCCGCCATGGATGAGATGAAATATGACATGTGCGGCGGCGCCAGCGTCATCGGCACCCTCTCTGCCTGCGTGGATCTTGAGCTGCCGGTCAATGTGGTCGGCATCGTACCCGCTTCAGAAAACCTGCCGGATGGTAATGCCAACAAGCCAGGCGACATTGTCACCAGCATGTCCGGTCAAACCATTGAGATACTGAATACCGACGCTGAAGGCAGACTGATACTCTGTGACGCCCTGACCTACTGCGAACGCTTCAATCCCGCCATTGTGATCGACGTAGCCACCCTCACCGGCGCCTGCGTTGTTGCACTGGGCAAGCACGCCACAGGGCTGCTGAGCAACAATGATGCCCTAGCTGACGAGATTTTAAGCGCCGGCGATAGCTGCAACGACAGAGCCTGGCGACTGCCACTCTGGGAAGAGTACCAAAAGCAGCTCGACAGCAACTTCGCAGACATGGCCAACATTGGCGGCAAGGGTGGTGGCACCATTACCGCAGCCTGTTTTCTCTCACGTTTTACCAAAAAACAGAAATGGGCCCATCTGGACATTGCAGGCTCAGCCTGGAATTCAGGCACCAAAAAGGGTGCCACCGGACGCCCCGTCTCCCTACTGACCCATCTGCTGCTTAAACGCAGCAAACAGGTCTCTTAGGCAATGACAAAGGTAAGCTTCTACATTCTGCCAGATGGCGCACGCAGTAACCGCTACACGCTGGCCTGTCGCCTTGCTGACAAGGCCTATCAGCAAGGCCACCGGGTCTTTGTGCACACCAGCTCAATGGATGAGGCGCGGCACATGGATCGTCTGTTATGGACATTTCGTGATGGCAGCTTTGTCCCTCACGGCCTGCTGGGAAAAGCAGACTCGACACACACGCCCGTATTGGTCGGTTATGGCGAGGATGCCGAAAAGGAGCACGACATCCTGATCAACCTCAGCCCACAGACCCCCGGTTTTTTCAGCCGTTTTGAACGTGTTGCAGAACCCATTGATCAGGATGCAGAGATACGCAAGGCTGGCCGCATCCGTTACCGCTTCTATAAGGATCGCGGATACCCATTGGAGACACACAACATCAATGACTAATCAGTAAAACAGGGCATCAGCGATCTCGGCACAGTATTCTGATCTAATAAGATTTCATACTTACCGGCTGTCGGCGGGAACCCCAACTGCCAGGCTTCGCTTCAAACACGCCAGCACAGCGAGTACCGCAGGCCCGGCACTCGCTGTCAGGCGTCAGATTCCAAACCCCCAACTCATACCAATCGCGCTGGATAAGCAGCTCTCCGCATTCATGGCACCAGGTACTGTCACCTTTCCAATCATGGGCATTACCAATATAGGCATAACGCACCCCATTTTTCATAGCTATTTCACGCGCCTGCATTAGCGTACTGAGTGGCGTAGGCGGCAGATCAAGCATCTTACAGTCCGGATGAAAGGCGCTAAAGTGCATGGGAACATCCGGGCCAAGATGCTCAACCACCCATTGGCTCATCTCATCAATCTCTTTTTCAGAATCATTCTTGCCAGGAATTATCAATGTGGTGAGTTCAAGCAACACATCTGTCTCCTGCCTGAGGTAGAGCAATGTATCCAAAACCACCTGCAGATGCCCGCCGGTAAGTTTACGGTAAAAATCCTCACTAAAGGACTTAAGATCAACATTGGCCGCATCAATATGACTGAAGAATTGCTCACGTGGGCCATCGGCCGATATATACCCGGCGGTAACAGCTACCGTTTTAACACCCTGCTCATGACAGGCAATCGCTGCATCATCAGCATATTCAAGAAAAATAACGGGATCATTGTAGGTAAAGGCGACACTGCGGCAGCCTAGCTCGCTGGCTTTTTGGGCAATCATTTCAGGCGAAGCCGTATCAGCGAGGATATCGATCTCCCGCGATTTGCTCATATCCCAATTCTGACAAAACTTGCAGGCCAGATTGCAACCCGCCGTTCCAAATGACAACACCGGCGTACCCGGCAAAAAGTGATTGAGTGGCTTTTTTTCGATGGGATCAATACAAAAGCCACTGGAGCGGCCGTAGGTCATCAGCACGATCTGGCCACCTTCACATGCCCGCACAAAACATAACCCCTGCTGGCCATCCTTCAATTTGCAGGCTCTTGGACAGACATCACACTGTACACGGCCATCTTCAAGTTTGTGCCAGTAACGTGTTGGGAATGAACTCATAACAGATCCCTCACAGATTATTCAATCAAACTCTTTATAATCAAAAGTAATCTCATCACCCGGCGCTATCTTTTTACGCGCATAGAGATCAAAGCCATCAAACTCAGTATTACCGGGTACGGAGTGGTTTAGATAACGCAGTAGGTTTTTTCCACTACGTCCAATGGGGTCTTCACCCTCTTCTTCATAAACCCATAACACATAAGTGCCATTACGTTTTACCTGCGGCCCTTCATAGGTGCCGATATATTCCCCTTTTTTAAATTTTTGCTTAGCAAATAAGCCCGTACCGTGAATATTTGACTTGCTACTGTACACAATATCTTTAAGGTTCTCTTTTTTAGACATAACACTTTTATATCAAATAATATGAATGAAGAAAAACAGACTGCATATTTACGATCAGTTTAATGCCAGCCAATTATACCAAAAACCAATAAAAGCATGATTATTTACTTGAGAGAGATTGATACCTACCCATGGCATATTGCCTTAGCTTAGGTTCCAAGCCCATAGCCAAAGCATACTCATAAGCTTCAATAGCCCCCTGCCAATCCTGCTGCACCTGTAGAGAAATAGCCAGTCCCAACCACCACTGCCCTTGCTCTGGATTCAAGGCCAGGGAATCAATATATACCTTGGCAGCTTCAATATGCTGATCATTACGTTGGTAGAGCCATGCCAGCAATGCCAGATAATTTGAATCCTTTGTTGCTAAATATTGAGCTGACTCCATTTGCTGCAAGGCCAGTTGCACCTGCCCCTCACTTGCCAGGAGATGCGCCAGGGATTGAACATAAGGGTAATGGTGCGGTGTCAATTTAATACCGGCCAACAATAGTTTATGCGCCTTACTTAAACGCCCCTGCTCTATCACTAGCTGGATCGCCAGGGTACGCGCTTTAATATGAGCTGGAGCCAGATCCAATGCAACCCGAAGTGTGGCTTCAGCATCCATAACCCTACCCTGCTGATAGAAGCTAAAGGCTCTCTGGTAGGCACTGGATGCCTGTTCAGTTGGCGTTAAAATAGATGGGGTTTTATGCACTCTGACCTGCTGAGCTGGCACAATGGATCGATTCAAATCTGACTTAACAGCCACTGCATTCTGATCTGGCTGATTCTGACCTCTTGCAGGCATGGCAGACAACTCGGTATCCAGCTCAACAACCTGCCATGCTGCTTGTCTCATGGCTTCAATTGATGTGGGTGGCAACAGCTGCCCTGCCCCATAAGGCGTGGTGGATAGCGTCATATCCAACCAGACAAACCACTGTGACTCCGACCCTATGGCTACCGCCACATCCTGTAGTTCTACCTGTCTGATTTTTGCAGAGAAGGCAGATACCGTTGCTTTCATGGGAACTGGGGTTGGCTCTACATGAGCCAACTTCCATGAATAATTTTGCCACATGCCAGTCACTACCAACTGTTTAGATATCCAGCTAGGTGGGCGATGCAGATTGAGTTGCAGATCATACCGCATCCACTTGCTGTTACAGCCAACCGGTTGGAATGCTGGCTGCACCGCTATTGGCGGCGTATGGGGTTGGTTACGTTGCTGCCAATACCAACCAAATATAAGTAATACAGCCAATAAACTGTTGAGCGCAACACCCAGAAAAGGAATATAGCGGTGTAAAGTGGTTAGTGGTGCAGAGATCTGTTTATTAATGGTATCTTTAGTATCCGCAGGCAATGGAATAGCCGTTTCAAGCGGTCGCCCTTTATTAGGCTCCACTGGTAAAGCAATAATACAAGCAGCCTGATCATCCGATTCATGCCGTATCTCTTTTAATGCTTGCATAGCTATTTCTCCCGCGTTTTACGGCGCATCTGTTGCACCCGATCCCTTGCTGCTTGCGCTACGGCATTCCAGGCACTCCCATTTTCCACCACAGTAGGTTTGATCAGGATAACCAATTCACTTTTTGTCAAAGCCTGCTGCTCATGGCTAAACAAGCCGCCTACACCGGGAAGATCACCCAGCCCAGGGGTTGATGCATCCTTACTAATACTACGCTCCTGCATCAACCCTCCAATAACAATTACCTGGCCACTACGAGCGCGTACAACACTGTCTGATTCCCGCACGCTGCTTGCCGCTGTTGGCAGCGTCCAGGTTCCATCTGCGCCAAGATCAACCGTTTTTTCGGCTTGTTCAATCTCACTTATCGTAGGGTGTACATGCAAAAGCACATTGTTATCAGCATCAATCTGTGGCGTAACATCCAGTGCAATACCAGAAAAGAAAGGCAGCAGCTCCACCGCAGGTCTACTCCTTGTAACAACACCATCTACGGTTGATTGCCCTCCCCCTGTCACATTGGTTACAAAATACTCATCCCGACCCACCTTAATCACTGCCTTCTGGTTATTCATGGTAGAGATGCGGGGACTGGACAGGACATGCACATCACCCTGCCGCTCTAACAACTCTATAAACGAAGCAAACTGATCTCCTTTTGTTAGCGATCCAGCAAATACACCACCAAAGGCAGAGCTGCTTATGCTTCCTGAAGGGTTAAATTTTTGACCCGGCGCTATAGGTACGGCATTACCGGCTATTCCGCTAAGCGCTGAACTACCAAATACGGCGCCACCCCCCACCTGCGCCAACCCTAATGACCAGCTACCGGCCTTTAGCAGGGTTGCCCAGTTGATACCTGACTGATAACCTGCACTCAGTTGCACCTCAAGAATCTTGGCCTCCAGAATGACCTGACGCACAACAGACTCTTGAGTCTGTCCAAGAAATGCCTCAACTAAACGCAGATCCTTGGGTAAACCACGCACAATAACAGCGCCCGCCTGAGGGTTGATACCTACTGCTCGTCCCGAAATACCAACCATTGCAGCAAACGTATTTGCTTCTGTATGCTGTGTCTGACCACTTTGCTTGCTTTTGAGACCAAGCAGTGCAATCAATGTCTCTTTCAGCGTCGCCCAGAACTTATCTGTGGATTTTGTCTTAATATCTACTCCGGTCTCACCTTCTGCCAGTCCACTTGAGGCCACATGGGTAGTGGATTCACCCATGCGCTGCATATTTATATAGTCGATCTTAAACATGCGGGTCTGTAGTTGTGGCATAGAGATCAGGTAATTGGTACCTGTACGCTGGTACTCGTAGCCATAGATCTCCCGCACTGCATCCAGCACCTCTTGCAGTGTGACATTGCTCATATCCAGGGAGATCTCACCTGTCATATCTGGATCAATCACCACGTTATAGTGCGTCCCCTTTACCAGACCTATAAAAAATTCCGTAGCAGGTGCTTGCATAACAGAGAGGTTAAAACGCTCTTCAGGCACAGCAACCTGTTGCTTTGGCACAGAGAGTCCAGCAGAGGGCATCAAAGCCTGTGCAACCTCTGGTGGCACATCAGCAACAGGTTTCTCCACCCGTGATTTTGCAGCTTCAGCCAGCGCCGCTTCTATCTGCTTATCAACCGTTAACTGCTCTTTTATGCCCATATCGCTACAACCCACTAATGCAAAAAACATCAGCATGATGAGCACTGGGCAGAAACACCTATTTTGAAGCATCATTATCCCCTCCTACGGCTTGTTCAGCACCCGGCTCTGACTCTCTGTTTTTTGCCTGGTAGCGAGCCAAATCTAAAACAATCCGTTCCCCAAAACGCCGGGCAACAACCTGTTCAGATCGTATTTTGATAATTTTTGCCTCTGCAATGGTTGCACCCTCCTCTACCATTTTCCCATTGATCACAGCCAGGCGACGTTTAGGTGAGATTAAGGTGTATTGAAGTAACAATTTTGGTAGCGACTCATTGATTAATTCTTCACCTGTTATGCCTGACAGAGCACTAATAAGAGCGTCTGTTCTTTCACTATTTGAGTATTTGAACCCCAGATCAGGTCGGGTTGGATCTGGCAGGTTACTGAGATCATCCTGTGCCAACAGCTGGCTCGATAGCAGCACACAGCTCGCTAAAAGTGTGTAAATCAGAGGAACAGGGGGATGGTCAAACATACCGTTCTATGCCTCCCCAAGACTCAGTGTATAGATTTCCAGGGTAAGTATCGGTTGCATACCCTCTTGAGTCGCCAGTTCTGCCATGTGCCAAAACACCTCCCAGGGGAGCGCCTCCAGCGAGCGCAAATACCTGACCAGATCCCTATACTCTCCCTGTAGTTGCAAGGTGATCTCACGCTTGAAAAGTGGCGAGGCATGCTCTCTCTCTTCCGACAGGGGTACCGGCGGCTGATTTTCAAAACTCAGGACGCGTACCAAAGGATTTCGGGAAAACAGCTCATTAAAGAATCGAGCCATCTGATCTGGTGAGATGATATTTTTGCTAAGTATGTCAATCTCACTCTCAGCCAGCGCCAAGTCACGCTTAAGTTTGGCCAGCTGTTCTCGCTTGGGGGCATCAGGGTCTGCAGCACGTTCACCCTCTAGCTGTTCCAATTCCAGCTTCAGCTGTATCCCCATACCTTTTTTGATTAGCGCCTCTCTTTTTATATCAGCAATTGCTGAGGTCAGCGGTTGGTGAACCCCATACATGACAATCATAAGCAGTACGCCAATCACCCCAAAAAAGAGCAGCAGACGCTCACGCTGCTCACGGCGATCAAAGCGTCTGGTCCATTTACGGCGTTGGATGCGCAGGGTTTTCATAGGCTGCCAGACTCCGCTATAAATATGCAGCAGCTTGCGCTGGCAGTGACTACATCCGCTTTTTTAATCTTGACATTATCAAACCGAGTCGCTGAAAAACTGTTTTCATTGGATAGCTTCTCTAAATAAAGAGGCACAAGCTCGACACTGCGCGTTTGTCCAGTCATTTTTATATTGGCGCCGGTACCTGAGATGACCAGGTGGGTCAGCCATACCCCAGGGACACTTTGCACAGCCAAGGCAATGAATATATCTGAATAGCCAGAAGCTTCACCAAACAGATCACCTTTCAGTGCATCCCTTAGACGCTCTTTTGGCGCACAACGCGCTTCAAGCGCTTTGATCTTGCCATCAAGGGTTGGATCTGTCTTGGGTAGAGCCGCCTCATTTTGTAACAGTTTGATTTTCGCCTGAAGCTGACTGTGATTTTGCTCATGCACACTAAATTCACTGCGAACCAGATAGTATTGCCACCCATCTATAATGCCGATAACAAGCATCAATAGGCATGCCAGGGTAGTAAACAGCAGCATCAAACCGCCTGATGGCCAGTCTCCCTGGTTTTTCAGCTTTGCTGGAGCAAGGTTGATCTGCTGTTTCATACCTTGCCCTCTTCATCACGCAGGGCGGCGCCGATGGTGACAAAGTTGCAACTCAAAAGCTCATTGGTAGGCGGCTTCTCTTTCCAGTTCAGTATCTGCGAAAGA
>JAJRZI010000158.1 GCA_024275295.1 Gammaproteobacteria bacterium
ACTGTTCTTTGCGGGTCTTCTTGCGGAATTTCTCGAAGTTAGTATCGGCAAAGGTTTGTTGGCGCATGTCAGATTCTAGCGTTCTTAGGAGGATGCGGTATTATCGCTCAAAATACGGAATTAATCAGAGGTTCCTTAAAAGCCGATGAATGATTCCTGCGCGGTCTTCTGCTCATGATAAGCTCCTGTTAGTACTGGCATTAACATGCCTGAATTACGGATACTTATCCACTTATAGCTGTGTTCAAATTTGTGGGGCCGGCTCTGTTCGAATCCTTCACGGCCCACCAATAAATCCCAAATATCCACCTTGATAATAGTAAGCTGTTGAAACTAAGCAGGATAACCTCTATTCTTTACGGCTGACTTAAAGGCTGTTGCAAGGGCCGGTTCCATCTCTGAACAGGGGATGGCTTTCTTATAAAAACGGAAATAAATCTATGTTTTATCAGCGCTTGATGTTCTTTGGGATGCTGCTGGTGTCCTGGATCTTTTCTGCCTCAGCAGTAGCTGGAGGGGCGGGATATACGTTGCAGCCGGGCGATGTTCTTGAAATATCGGTCTGGAAAGAAGAGGGCATGCAGGGTGAGGTGCTGGTGAGGCCGGATGGTGGACTCTCTTTTCCGTTGGTGGGGGATATTGTTACAGAGGGGCGTACGGTCAAACAACTGAATGATGAGGTTACAGCGAAGCTGAAGGAATATATTCCAGATCCTGTGGTTACAGTGAGCCTTAAGCAGATACTTGGCAATATTGTTTATGTGCTTGGCAGGGTTAATCGCCCGGGTGAATTCCAGTTTATTCGCAAGATAGATGTGATGCAGGCGCTGAGTAAAGCCGGTGGTATGACCCCTTTTGCGGAAGTGGATAAAATTAAGATCCTACGTCGAACGGGTGATGTTCTGCAGGCCATAATGTTCAACTATGGTGAGGTGGAAAAAGGGATCAAATTAGAACAGAACATACTACTGGAGAGTGGTGACGTAGTTGTGGTGCCGTAAGTGGCAAACCGGATCATTAATACGATACTGCCTGGCAATATAGGTCTGTTTGTCGGGTTAGTGATCGTCTTTCCTGGTCTGACCAATGCGGCGCAGTGGTATTCAGACTCCTCAGCGCATATCCGTAGTCTCTACGATGACAATATACGACTTACAACCGGTGACCATAATCCGGTTTTTGGTATGGTGCTTGCGGGCAAGATTAAAACAGGCCGACGCACAGAGGCCACTGATATTCATCTTGATGGAGGGGCGGCATTAAGAAAATATTCCGGTGAGAAGGGTCTGGACATCAATGATTTTGATCTTGGCATAGATGCAACCCATCGTACGGAACGGAATAAATTTACTTTAAATATAGCCATTAAACTTGATTCCACCTTAAGTAGCGAGATCCAAAGCAGTGGTTTAATGCAGAGCCGTAGACGTCGAATTAACAAGAACTTTGCATTGTCATGGACGCACTCCCTGTCTGAGCGCACGTCACTCAAACTGAGCCATAGCTATATTGATGTAGCGTATAAAAATAAAAAAAACACCGGCCTGACAAATTATACCTATCAAGTAATGGAGGCCATGCTCTCATACTCACTGAATCAGAAGACGGTTCTCTCTTCAACATTAACCTCCTCATGGTATAAAGGATCAGGTTCATCTAAAACCAAGACGCGCAATCTGGGTTTTATGGTAGGCGTTAACCATAGTTTTTCCGAGACCTTTAGCGCTGGGGCCGGTGTTGGCATGCGGTATGCGAATACTGAACAGAGATTAACCGGAACGAACAGCGACACCAGTGATGCTGGATATATATTGAGCGCGAATATTAAACAGACTTTTGAACAGATGACGGTAAATGGCATGTTTAGCCGCAATATACTGCCCAGTGGGGGAGGGGCCCTGCTGGTAACGGACAGCCTTGCTGCAGAGGTGGAATACTCGGTCGATGAGCGCTTGAGCCTGCTCCTGGAGGCCGATTTTTATCGTAACTCATCTACTGATGAAGATGATAAATCCCGTGACCGGATCTTCTTTTCAATCCGGCCTAAAGTGCGCTGGAGACTGGCGCGCAGGTGGACGATAGAGGGTTCGTACCGCTATAGACGCCAGCGGTATGATGTGAGCGGGCGAACAGCAGATTCCAATATGATTGCACTAACTGCCAAATATGTCTGGCCGGCAAAGCCGTCTGCAGGGGTATGGTAGTAAATGGCAGGGTGTACCAATGGCATTCGTCTCTATTGTGACGCTATAAAACAGACCTTTTCTCTTTGGTGAAAAAATAATGGAAGAAGATATTAAAGGGCTTGGCGACTATATCGCAGTCCTTAAACGCCGCAAGCTTCGGTTTACCACCACGGTATTTGTGATCCTGATCATCAGCATTGCAGTTGCGCTATTGTGGCCTCCGGCATACCGATCCAGTGCGACTATTCTTATCGAACAGCAGGAGATCCCTACTGATCTTGTTCGTTCAACTGTGACGAGTTATGCCGATCAACGTATCCAGCTGATCAGCCAGCGGGTTATGACAAGTGCAAACCTGCAACGCATTATTGAACAGTTTGGTCTTTATGAAAAAGAGCTGCAGACTGAAAGCATGTTAACGGTGCTGGAAGAGATGCGTGAAAATATCGCATTGGATATGATTACAGCGGATGTTGTGGATCCTAAACACGGTAGACCCGTGGCCGCCACTATAGCGTTTACGATCTCATTTGACTATGAATTTCCGGCAATGGCACAGCGGGTGGCCAATGAGCTGGTGACGCTGTTTTTGAACGAGAATTTAAAGCAGCGAAGCAGCTTGGCAGGTGAAGCATCAATATTTCTCAGGGAGGAAGCCCAAAAGCTGAAAGAGCAGCTTTCAGCACTTGAAGCCCAACTGGCTGACTTCAAAGAGAGCAATGTTAACCGGCTTCCTGAGCTGGTCCAGCTTAACTTGCAATTGATGGAGCGAACTGACCGGGAGCTTACAGAGGTGCAGCGTCAAATCAGAGCGCTGGAGGAACGCAAGATCTACCTCAACTCCGAGCTTGCACAACTGGCGCCGAATAGCCTGCTGTATACCGCAACAGGTGAACGAATATTCAGTCCTGAAGATCGTTTGACCGATCTGCAGGCAAAGTTTGTCACAGCCTCTGCTGTTTATGCCAAAAATCATCCTGACCTGAAAAAGATGCGCAAGGAGATTGCAGCATTAAAGAGAGAGGTTCAGCCAGAGGGTATGGCACTTGAGCTGCAAACCAAGCTTAAAGATCTGAATGCCCAACGCGTTGAATTGACTGAACGCTATTCAGACCAGCATCCTGATGTGAAAAAAATCCAGCGTTCTATCAAGAATATGCAACTGGTTCTTGATCAAGAACTTGTCAAGGAAAAACCTGAAAAAGCAGCAGCATCAGCATCCAAGCCGGATAACCCAGCCTACATTCAGTTGCAAGCTCAACTTGAGGCTGCAAAGTCTGATTTGTCATCCTATCGTAAGAGCCGGCAAGAGCTTATTGCAAAGCTGGATGATTATGAAAAACGTATTACCAGTGCGCCTCAGGTTGAAAAAGAGTATAGAAATTTGAGCCGTGATTATGAAAATGCATTGACCAAATACCAGGAGATCAAAGCAAAACAGATGGAAGCAGAGCTGGCTGAAACCCTGGAAAAAGAGAATAAGGGTGAACGCTTTTCACTGGTTGAGCCACCACAACTGCCTGAAGAGCCGGAGAGTCCGAATCGTCTGGCCATTCTGTTTCTTGGCGTTATATTTTCAATAGTCGGGGGTGTAGGTGTTACAGCAACGGCAGAGGTATTAGACGGGGCAATCCACGGCGCTCGTGGTGTTACGCAAGCCGTGGGAATGGCGCCCCTTGCTGTTATTCCGTGCATTACCAATGCGGCAGATCGCAGGCGAAAAGTGTTACGCCAGCTTATTTCCATACTTTTGCTGCTATCGATTATTGGTGGTGTGCTCTTATTGATACATCTCCTGTTTATGCCGCTTGATGTGCTTTGGTTTTCAGCTCTCCGTCGCCTGGAAGGGTTGTGACGAAGAAGTTGGCTAGCAGCATGAATACAAACATTATGCAGTCTGCGGTTTAAGGTGAGAGAAAATGGAACGAATTAAACAAGCGTTGGATAAGGCACGTAGTGAGAATAAGGGTCCAGACAGTGGAGTGCTTTCAGCAAAGCATAATAAGGGGCCAAAGTCCGATCATAACATTACATATACCGAAACAAGCGTTGTCTCCATGCACCCTGACAGCCTGCATGAAAAGCGTGTTGTTGCCATAGATGAAAATGATCCAGCAACCGCTGCCTATAAAGTGTTGCGAACACAGGTGCTTCAACGGCTGCGCGTTAATAAGTGGAATTCGCTGGCAATTACAAGCCCCACAGAAGGGTGCGGTAAAACACTGACAGCGCTTAATTTGGCTATTTGTCTTGCGCGTGAAGTTAACCATACCGTGCTGCTGGTGGATATGGATCTTCGAAGACCAAAATTGCATACCTATTTCCCTGGTATTCCTGGCCTGGGTATCAGCGACTACCTGCTGAATGATGTCGCATTAAACAGTATTTTGATCAATCCTGGCATTGAGCGTTTGGTTATTCTCCCTGGTCATAAAGCCTTTTCCAGCTCATCTTAAACACTCTCTTCTCCAAAAATGGTTGAGTTGGTAGAAGAGTTAAAGGCCCGTTATCCCTCGCGTATTGTGCTGTTTGATCTCCCGCCGGTATTGCCTTGTGATGATGTGATTGCATTTGCGCCCTATGTTGATGCTGCACTACTGGTCGTTGAAGATGGAAAAACGCAAGAGAGCGAACTGAAACGTGCAGTAGAGCTATTGGACTCTATAAATATACTTGGAACAGTACTGAATAAATCCACAGAAAGCACCATAGCTCATCACTACTGATCATGTATGAATCCTATTACGGCTTCAATGAAAGGCCATTTTCACTGCTGCCTGATCCCGATTTTCTCTATTTGAGTAAAAGTCATGAAACCGCGCTGACTCTATTGGAGTATGGCTTCATGAGTCAGGCCGGTTTTACAGTGATAACAGGTGAAATAGGAAGCGGCAAAACCACCCTCAGCCGACATATATTGAACCGGATGGGTGATGAAGTGACGATTGGTCTCATCACCAATGCGCAGAAATCCTTTGGAGAGCTTCTGCAATGGGTATTACTTGCCTTTGGTCTTGATTATAAAAATAAAACCAAAGTAGAACTCTACCAGGCTTTCAATGAATTTCTGATTGACGAATACAGCAAAAACCATCGTACAGTACTGATGATTGATGAGGCGCAGAATCTCAGTGTTGAAACCATGGAAGAGCTGCGCATGCTCTCCAATATCAACGCAGACAAACATCAGGTTTTACAGATGGTGCTGCTTGGGCAGCCTGAACTTCGTACCCTGCTCAGGCGGCCAGAGTTGGAACAATTTTCCCAGCGCATCTCGGTTGATTTTCATCTGAGGCGACTTGATGAAGAAGAGACCAAAGCCTATATCAAGCATCGCCTCAGCGTAGTGGGCGGCAATCCCGACCTGTTTGATGATGAGGCCTGTGAGGCAGCGTTTATGTTAAGCCATGGCACCCCACGAATTATTAACCGGGTCTGCGATTTGGCATTGGTGTATGGATTTGCAGAGGAGAAGCAGCAGATCACAGCAGAGATTATGCTGGAAGTGACCATGGACAAAGCTGAAGTAGAGTCTGCCGCAACGCCACGTTTAGGGCTGGCCGAACATCCAGTGGAGACAAAAGAGCAGGCTGTGAATGAAACAGCTCAGCGTGGGGTTGGTGAGGCTGTTGCCCAGGTGCAGAAAGAGCTGCAATCCCAGCTTGGCCATGCCATTGATAGGCTGAGAAAAATGAAGTTGCCAAGATTCTAAGTTTTTTGAAGCAGAATAAATTGGGCCTAACCTTAGGGATCTGAATCGGAATGCTTGCGCTGTTGCCAAAATTTATCGTTTTTGTGGGTTCCCTGTGTCTGTTTTCAGGGATCTTTCTGCCAACGATGACGGTTGCAAGTTATATGGTGGTCAGGCCGCTAATCCAGCCCTTTGCATGGCTGCAATATAAGCTCTTTGGACTTCCGATTGCGCTTCCCCTCACGCTTACTGTCATTACGCTTGGATTGATCTTTCCGGTCATCAAGGGGCGTTGGCGTCTGACGGTGGAAAAAAGCGGTTTTTTTGGCCTGTTTATCGTGATCGCATTTCTCTCTCTTGGGATCTCCGATGATGTTAACGAGTCCGTAGCGGCGCTGGCCAAGCTGCTTACGGTCTGGTTTCTGTACAATATTGCCTATAACAGCGTTAAATGTAAGAAAGATGCGTTTTGTATTATTGATGCGTTAATCATTGCGTCGGTGATTCCGCTGTTATTTGGCTTTTATCAGGCGATTACCGGGAACTACGATCTGATATACAGCGCTGAAGTGAAGCGCATCAGCAGTGTCTTTGCCACGGGCAATGACTATGGGATATTTCTCACCTTTGTGACGGCTGCTGCTGCTGTACGTCTGGGCACAGCCACCACCCGAAAAACACAGATACTGATGTTGGTTATTTTGTCGATGATCCTTGTTTCGCAAGTGCTTTCACTCAATCGAGGCACCTGGTTGGCATTGATCATGGGGTTTGTTGTAGCGGCAGTAAAATACCGTAAATATATCAACTTCAAGTGGGTGTTTGTTGGCGGTGTGGTATTTATGCTGGTCTTCTCCGGAAAGATCATGCAGCGATTTCAGGAGCTGCAAGATCCAGGCAGTGTGCACTATTCAAAAATCAGCACACTGGAGGGACGGTTCGCTTATTGGGCGGCCCTTGTTCCAATTATTATGGAGCGGCCCATCATGGGTTATGGAATAGGATCGAGCGCCATGGTGACCCAGAAACATTTTGGTAAACCGCGTAAGCCACATAATGACTATCTGCATCTGTTCCTGGAGACAGGAGTGTTTGGTCTGCTTGCCTATGTTGCCTTCCTTGGGCGGATATGCTTCTACTTTCTTATGCGAAAGGTTACCCGGGATCTCTGGATATGGAACTTCGCGATGCTGATGCTATCCGTCTATTTTATCGTCATATCCGGGGTGCAGAATATTGTACAGAGCATTATGAATTTCCCTATCTTTTTGATCCTTGTAGCGGTGGTATTCAAGCTTAACCATATTTCAACGATGGACGATAATACAGAGGCTACTGAGAAGAGAGCAGATTTTACGCCTGGGCCGGGAGGGATCCTTCGGGCGCGCGTTACCGGAAAGATATGACTCTCCCCCGCCCCAACGACATTTGGATGTCTGGGCATTACCTTCTCTCTTTAATTTTCACCTGTATGATAGCCGGTGTGGCACATGGGGCAGAGTACCAATGGCGCTCTATTCCGCTGACCACGATTGCCCAGGCCGAGGCGGGCATAGCGGGTGGCGAGGGGTTTCAGCAGGTCATGAGTATTGTCTATGCGCCCTCGGATCCCCGGATTGTCTATATGGGGAGTGACACCACTCAGGTCTGGAAATCAACTGATGCGGGCCACTCATGGCATCTGGCGGCCAACGGCATGGATGCTAACGGCGCCTGTTCACTGCTGGTGCATCCTGAAAATGCAGATATTGTTATCGCAGCCGGATGTCTTGGGCCGGAGGCGGAGCGCGCCCATCGCAGCCAGGGGCGAAGGGAGGGGATATTCCGAAGCGTAGATGGCGGGAAGAGCTGGATCTTCATCCACAAGACAGAATTCCACAAGCAGCAATCCATGGGGTCGCTCTTTGCCGTCGATCTGCGAACCGTGGCCGGAAAGGAGCTCGTAATGTTTGCCGGGTCGCAGAGTGATGGCCTGCTGATCAGCCGGGATACCGGGCAAAGCTGGCAGAAGGCCGGTTTTGATGAGGGGGTTATCAGGGATATGGAGGCCTTACCGGCAGAGCCAGGAACTTTAATCATAGCCACCTCACAGGGGCTCTACCGCTATCGGGACGGGGTGGTAAAAAGGATCGGCCAGGGTCTTGCCGAAGCGCCATCCAGCATTGCAGTATCACCGGCAGCCCCTGAGCGGATTGTTGCAGCGGCAGAGGGCCGTATCTATCTCTCCAATGATCGTGGAAGATCCTTTCATGACTCATCGAGAGGGTTGCTGCCAATGTTTCTCTCCAGCGTGGTTGATCTCTTTGCCAGCCCGGCCGATGCGTCAAGACTCTATGCGGGTACCGGCAAAAGCCGGATAAAGGGCCCTTACTACTCGGATGATGGAGGTCATAGCTGGAAGAGGGCTGAAAGCCTGAATGCCCGGCGGTTGACGGCGGGGAGAGGGTTCTGGTTTCCAAGTCCGATTGCTGCACACCCTCAAAAACCGCGGGTTGCCCTGGCCGCATCAAACGGCAGAACACGGATTCTGCGTACCGAAAATGGTGGCAAGAGCTGGTACTACAGTGGCAGTGGGTTTACCGGAGGGCGGGTCGTGGATATGGCGTTTGTCTCCTCGCGGGAGTGGTATCTTGCCTTGACGGATCATGGGCTGTGGCGAACGCTGGACGGTGGAAAGCGTTTTGAAAATATTGATATTCCTGGAGTGCACCCTCGTTCCATCGGTGCGGTTGCCGTATCGAAGAGAAGCATCGTGCTATCCATTGGGGGTTGGAGAGAGAAACGACTGGCCATTTCCCATGATCAGGGAGAGCATTGGCAGCAGATCGATAGCGTAAAAGGCGGGTTGAAGTTTATCCGGTTTCATCCCCGGAAGAGGGATGTGATCTATGCCTCAGGCTATCGAAGCCGTGACGGCAGTCAGTCGTGGGTTGCGTTGAAACAGCGGGTGAGGGCGCTGTTTCCTGACAATGGTGATGTGGTGTATGGATTTGATCGGGGCAGGTCGCAGGTGGTGGAATCGGCGGATATGGGCTCGACCTGGCACGCCCTTGCAACCTGTGATGGAGTGGATATCCATGTTAACGAAATGGCCGCTGATCCTCATGTCAGAGGACGGCTGTATCTGGGGACGAACAGTGGACTCTATCGAGTGGATGACGGGCGCTGTATGCGAATCGGGCCGGAATCGGGATTTATCCGGGATAGCCACGGCTCACTTGCTGTCCGGTCGGTTGCGGTGGATCCACGAAATTCCCGCACTGTCTATGCAGGGAGATGGGCGCCGGGAAGAGGCGTCTCTGCCGGCGTTTTTCGGTCAAATGATTTTGGGCGCAGCTGGATGCCGTTCAATAACGGGATTAAAGCTAATTTCAATGTCTGGTCTGTGGAGATAGAACCTGCAGAGGCAACACTCTATATCGGTGCGACATACGGACTCTATGTAATGGAAGCCAATCAGGCAGGGCAATGAGTGTGCTTAAAAATCTTGTATTCGTTGCTGGTGCCTCCCGATCAGGTACCACGATGCTGAATCGAATCCTGGGGCAGCACCCCTCTATATGTGCAATGAATGAGCTCCACTATTTTGGCGATCTGTTCGACATTGGTGGTGATCGAGCACCTTTCATGGGCAGCAGTTACTCAAGACGGTAGCGAAGCTTTTTGCAAGATACCGAAGGGGGTTGTGGCGGGATCGCCTCGAAGTGGCAGACACTGAAAGCGCCAGGGCGCTCATAACCACTCTGCAGGAGCCTGTTGATGGCGTAACGCTGTTTCACAGGTTCATGGAGCATCTGGCAGATGAGACGGGTGCCTCTCTGGTGGCAGAGCAGACGCCACGCAATATCTATTATGCAGCAGATTTGCTAGAGGCCTACCCGGATGCCCGAATTCTCCACATTGTGCGTGATCCCAGAGCCGTGATCGCATCGCAGAAGCGGCGCTGGTCCAGACGCAAGGCGCTGAATGCAAAAAATATCCCTCTACTGGAGATGGTGCGTGAGTGGGTCAGCTACCATCCCTATACCATGAGCCTGCTCTGGAAGAAGGCTTTTGTTGCAGGGCAGGGTGTTGAGTCCAGCAACCGTTACCTGCGGGTGCGGTTTGAGGATCTGGTCGAAAACTCCCGACAAGTGATCGGGCAGATCTGCACATTTCTTGGTGTACCCTTTGATGAAGAGATGCTCAGGATTCCACAGATAGATTCATCCGTCCGGGCAGTGGACAATACAGCGGTAGGGATCCAGAAGAGCGCTGTGGATACCTGGAAAGGCGTATTAAACACGGGGGAGATTCAGCTTATAGAGTGGTGCCTATCTGCACAAATGCAAGATTTAAGGTATGGTCATCAAGCTTCTCATACAGGGATAGGGTATTTATCCTTACTGCCTGTTGTCCTGAGGTTTCCCTTTCATTTAGTGGGTACCTTTGTCATTAACCCCCAACGCTTCTTAATCCAGTTGAGGGGCGTGATAATGTTAAAAAAATAAGATTACTCCAGATATTAAGTGCTATTTTTTACATGGTGCTTTTATGGGGCAGAATAAAATGGCTCGTAAATAATATTAAATTGGGATAGGAAAATGATTGTTAGATCACTTAAATGGATTCTGGTTGCCACATCTCTAGTCTGTGTAAATTCTGCAACAGCAGAAGGGATTGTATTTTCAGATGTCACAGATAAGGTAGGGTTGACCCATTCGGGCGATTCCTGGGGGATTGCATGGGGGGATTTCAATAATGATGGTTGGCCAGATCTTTATGATGGTAATCACAGAGAGCGGCCTGCTTTTTTCATTAACCAAGGTGACGGAACCTTCCAAAATCGCTTCAATACCATTTTTGGCCATAACGATATTGTAGATTTTGTTGATACCCACGGGGCGCAATGGGCTGATCTTGACAATGATGGTAATAGTGATCTTATTGTTCAGGTTGGGGGTAACGGTGGCGGATTGACCAAGGCCTGGAATGAAACTCAGGTACTCATGAATCGTGATGGGCAACTTAATCAGCGTGCTGGAGAGCTTGGATTGGCAAACCCTGAATTTCGTGGGCGGACACCACTTGCGTTTGATTATGATAGGGATGGATTGCTGGATATCCTGTTTACGAATATCACACCAGGCATTGGCTCTCGCATCTTTCACCACTCCCCTGGGATGGTATTTCAGGATGTCACGGATGCTGTTGCTTTGGCAACAGATCAGACCACACTATTTGCCACAATAACGGATCTTGAAGGGGATGATATTGAGGAGTTGCTCTATGGCAAGAAGGGTAGCCCGATCTTCAATTATGCATCCCCTTTATTTCAAGATGTCAGCATACTCCATGGGTGGATTGACGCTGATGAGTTTGATATGGCCATTGGTGATTTTGATGGTGATCTTCGTCCTGATATCTTTCGTGGTGGCAATCTATTTGGACGCACTATCCTTGAGCAGCCCGCCGCAGATACACTTGCCTTCAGATACCTTTGGCCACGTGATCCGGTTGTGTTTGAAGTGGGTTTTACTTTTCGGACGATAGGCCCTGTGACCTTTCAGATGGATGGAGGATGGGTTCGAATAGATGATTATCTAATTGGTACTGATGGGTGGGAACCGCCGATAATCAATACCATAAATGGCCCGATGGTTATAGACCTTGATCCAGCTGATCCTGCCAGCCATGGTCTCTATAGCTATGATGCCAATGAGAATGCTGGAAATGTGTTAATCGGCTATGAGCCGGCTCTCGATCAATGGAAGGTAGTGTTTCTTCATGAGGATCGAGGGGCAGGCAAGGAGAAGCCAACCCTTTCTGGCAAAATAATATCGGGAGACCCGATTACCATACTGGAGCGGATTGGTAATTATGAACCCCAATACACTGTTCCTTCCAAATTGTATACGAACACGACATCAGGTTTTCTGCGTTTAGGCACAGAAGCCGGAATTGACCAGAGTGTTGCTGGAGGCGTCCATGTGGTGAAGGCTGATTTTGATAATGATGGTGATTTGGATATTTACGCCTCAAATAGTTCACCGATCAGCAATACCCCTGATTTTATCTATGAAAATGACGGTGGGACATTTGTAAAGCATCTGGTTGGTGTTGATTCTCTATTGGGCAATGGCCGAAATGCGGCTGTAGCTGATTATGATCTCGATGGATACCTTGATGTTTATGTGACCCACGGTGCTGGCTCCTTTCCTTTTAACAATGGCCCTCACCAGTTGCTGCATAATATGGGTTCTGGCAACAACTGGCTGCAGATTGATCTAGAAGGTATTGCCAGTAACCGCGATGGAGTCGGTGCACGGGTCAGATTGGTTTCTGGTGGTGTCATGCAGCAACGATACCAAAATGGTGGCATGCATAAGTATAGCCAGGATATGCAGCGTATCCATTTTGGACTGGGTGCTTCTAGCCAGGCTGATCGCATCGAGGTTCGCTGGCCATCCGGGGTTGTGCAGAATATTAAAAATATCCCTGCTAACCAGATTATTCGAATTCAAGAATCTCCTGATCTGCCTGTATCCATCAAGGGGCGGCCTGATCGTTACCAGGCACCGGGCATCTTTTTTTGGCAGGACTACTATGATGGCCCTTCTCATATCAGTGTTCATGGAGGGGCGGATAACCAGCGGTATAAGGTAAATGTGATTTCAGACAAAAATGTCTCCAATGTGGTACTGCGGGATACAGAGCCAGCTGATGTGTTGAATCTGTTTTCCCGTGGATTTGAATTTCAGGCTACAACTGCACAATGGCTTGATAGTGTTGATTTCAATCTGGCGCCTGGTTCCAAAGCAATGCTGTCGGTAGAGGGACCAGATGGTACCAATCCACGTCTGTTGTTTATTGGGCAGGAGGGGAACCATATTCCGCCTGCAGGCTGGATAGTTGAAAAGGCTGCACTCCCCTTATTTGCCGGATATGTTCGAGGGAAAACCCAGGGTTTGACTTTTGGTACGGCTGGGCCAGGATCTGCTGGATATAAGTTACGTTGGACTGTACAGGATTTCTCACATCACTACTCTTTGTGGTTGGCTGCAACAGAACCAGGGCTTGTGGTTGAAGACATTGGAATGCTAGAGGGCGGTGACCAATTGAAGTCAACAGATAGCTCTATTTTGATTGATGGCAGATTTGCAGCTCCCTGGGAAGATGGGATAAATCTTGCTGATATTGTGGGGGATAAGATTGCCCTTTCATTCTCCATGGATGGGCTTTTTCAGTGCCAGTTTGTAAATCTGTTTCAGGCAAATGGAACTCGATTTCCCAATGCCTATTGGCTAGAGTTGCCTTCCCCTGTTGGCAAGCCTTTGAGTGAGGCGGAGGTTCCACTTACAGAAATCTGGAAAGAAGAG
>JAJRZI010000159.1 GCA_024275295.1 Gammaproteobacteria bacterium
CCGATATCCTTCTCTGGGGTCTACTCCTGCAGATAACGCAACAGCACTGGCTGGTTTTATTCATGATCAGGAGGCAGAGACTATTCATCTGGTGGCGCACAGCCTGGGTGGCATTGTCTTGATGCACCTATTCAATCAGCGTTCTGATCTGCCACCAGGCCGAGTTGTGCTGCTGGGGTCTCCGGTACAGGGCAGTGTGGTGGCGCATCGCATTAGCAGGCTTCCGGGTTTGGGACGGCTACTGGGCCATAGCGTGGATCAAGGTCTTACCTGTGGTGCCCCGGAGTGGGTTGGTGGGCGCGATCTTGGTGTGATTGCGGGCACCTTGAATATGGGTGTGGGCTGGTTTGTAGGTGGAGTGGAGCGCCCCAATGATGGCACTGTTTCAGTGGCCGAGACGCAACTGCCAGGAGCCGCTGATTCCTGTACCCAACGTACCAGCCATTTTGGGCTGCTGTTTTCCCGCAAGACTGCCAAGGCGGTTATTCAATTTTTACAACGTGGTCAGTTTGCATAACCCTGGGTTGCTCTGGATGTCCCAAGCACTGAGAATGCAAAAAGTGCTGACAATACATTTCCTGATTACCCATAAAGCGCAGCCATTCTCTGAGCAAGCACTATACTTTTAGTATTGGCATGCATGTGGAGATAAACTCATGAAAAACCAAGTACAATTCCAAAAAGGTTACAGTCTCATTGATTTTATGGATGACTACGGGGATGAGGAAAAATGTCGTGAAGCACTATTTAAAGCGCGTTGGCCAGACGAATATCATTGCCATGAATGTGGTGCATCCAGTTACTGCACACTAAAAAGTCGTGCAATTTTTCAATGTAATCGATGCCATCATCAACAATCACTAATCAGTGGAACTATTTTTGAATCGACAAAACTCCCTTTAACCAAGTGGTTTTTGGCAATTCATTTGCTTACCCAAGCGAAGACAGGCATCTCTGCGCTTTCACTAAAACGGCAGATAGGGGTTTCTTACAATACAGCGTGGAGCATCAAGCAGAAGCTGATGCAGGTAATGAAAGAACGTGATGATGGCAAATCACTGAGTGGCATAGTGCAGTTAGACGATGTGTACTGGGGTGGTGAACTTCGTGGAGGCAAGCGGGGCCGTGGTTAAGAAAATAAAACGCCCTTTGTCGCTGCAGTATCGATTGATAATCAAGGGCATCCTATGTAAGCGTCTAGCCAGCTACATCTTTCCCAGCCCTTCCGTGGTCGGCATGATGTCCCCATCTACACTGACGCAAAGGGTATATCATGAAAGCAAGCTTATCTAAACGGGAACTCAATCGCCAGCGCTGGCAAAAGATATTTGAAACCTGGAAGCAAAGTGGTGAGAGCCAGCAGGTTTTTTGCAAGCAGCACCAATTGGGCCTGGCCTCATTCCAACGCTGGCGCCGAATATTTGAAATGGAAGAAAATCAGAAGGGAACAGAACCGATCAGTTTTATTCCTGTCAGCGTGCAGGATAAGCCCCCATCAAACCTAACCGTTCGGGTCAACAATTACTTGCGTATCGAAGTTCCCACTGAGTTCGACCCGAAGGCGCTGGAACAGGTTATCCAGGTGCTCCGGGCATTATGATTTCCTTTGGTGCAAACACAAAGGTCTATCTGGCAGCAGGCGTCACGGATATGCGTAAATCAATTGATGGCCTGATGGTATTGGCGCAGGATGTTCTGGAACAGGATCCATTTTCCAGCCACCTGTTTGTATTCTGCAACAGACTGCGCGACAAGATCAAAATCCTATACTGGCACAACAATGGATTCTGGCTCTTGTACCGGCGTCTTGAGAAGCAGCGGTTCTGGTGGCCGAGTGCGAGAGATTACAGTGCAATTGAAGTATCGACACGCGAACTGAGCTGGCTGCTTGAGGGGTTGGATATTACCCGTGTCAGCGCACATAAATCAGCAAAATATTCCCTATTTTAAGGCACTGTTTTGCAGCTTTTACAGCCGCTATCTGGTATAATTTCATGCATGAATTTAGCGGCTTTTTCCTCTCAAAATGACCCCGTTCAGCTTAAGGCTGAAGTGGTTCACTTACGGGATACTGTAAAAGAAAAAGAGCAGACTATTGTTGAGAAAAAGCAGCGCATAGAACAGCTGCTCGACTATATTCTGCTGCTGCGCAAACGTCAGTTTGGCTCCAGCGCAGACCGCCCCAACAAAGATCAGCTCAATCTGTTTGACGAAGCCGAGCTGGAACAGTTGCTGGCTGATTTGGATGATGCACCATTAGACCCGGATGATTCTGAGCCAAAGGTCAAAGAAAAAGACGACAGGGAGAAGAAGAAACCCATCCGCCGTCCGCTGCCTGCACATTTCGACCGGATAGAAAAAATCCTCGATGTCTCTGAAGCAGAAAAGGCTGCGATGGGTGATGACTGGATCTTCATTGGATACGATACCTCAGAGCAACTGGCCATCATTCCCCGGCAGCATTACGTCATCGAATTCAAGCGTGCCAAGTATGTTCCAAAAGATGATGAAGTGGCTGGTGCTGAGCAAGGTGTCAAGATAGCTCCTCGCCCTGAGCAGATCATCCCCAAAGCCATCGGCCACAGCTCTGTAATAGCAGACGTTGTAACCCGCAAGTTCATGGATGGCCTGCCGTTCTACCGCCAGGAGACCATCAATGCCCGCGAGGGCATTGATCTGAGCCGCCAGACCATGAGTAGCTGGGTAATCCAGCTCCATGATCGCCTCACACCGCTCATGGCGGCCATGAAACGAGTGCTCTACCAAGGGCGCATCATCCACATTGATGAAACCAAATTACAAGTATTGAATGAACCTGGTCGGGATAATAGCCAATTATCCTGCATGTGGGTCTATGGAGGTGGCCCACCGGACAAACCGGTGATCTGGTTCCAGTATGCAGACACTCGCAGTGGCGATGTGCCGGAGGGTTTTCTTTACCCAAAAGGAGAAGATTATCCTGACGGAGCAATGTACCTGATAACGGACGGCTATAGTGGCTATAACGCGCTATCTCAAAATCCTGGCATCCTGGGGCCCGCCTGTTGGGCACATGTCCGCAGGAAGTTTGTTGAGGCCACCCATGGGCGTAAGAACACCGCAGCTGCACATCAGATGGTGGCCTTGATCCGCAAGCTGTATCAGATAGAGCGACTCACCAAAGAGGATACTCCGAGGGAGCGAAAAACCATCCGTGAGGAGCAGTCCGCTCCTATTCTGGACAAGATCAAGACGTGGCTGGATCAGAAGGCTGGAAAGGTGCTGCCTAAGAGTCCGTTGGGTAAAGCAGTCGCTTATACACTAAGTCTCTGGCCACAGCTGACCACCTACCTTGACGATGGTCATATCAAGATCGACAATAACATGGCTGAAAATGCTATCCGGCCATTCGTGATTGGCCGGAAAAACTTTCTATTCTCCGGCAGTCCTCGCGGAGCGGAAGCCAGTGCTACGATGTACACATTAGTGGAAACAGCTAAGGCCAATGGACTAGAGCCTTGGGCCTATCTGAACTATCTGTTTGAAAAATTCCCGGCAGCTAAATCTGAGCAGGCTCTACTGGCCCTGTTGCCACAGAATTTAAAAATGGACGATTTAAAAAATAAGGGGTAGTCCTGTAGTTGGCTAGACGCTTACCATCCTATCGCAATGAATATGAATGTGGTTGAGGGCTTCAGGTCGAAAGAAATTGCTCGATGGGCCAAGCAACACCTCACGGTAAATTGCCTCGTAGTTTCAGATGGCCTACCTTGTTTTAATGCGGTCACTGAAGCGGGTTGTCGACACGAGCCCATTGTGACAGGCGGAGGTCCTGAGAGCGTCACCCTTGAGTCATTTACCTGGGTTAATACCGCGATAAGCAACGTAAAACGCGCAATAAATGGTGTGTATCACGCCATTAATCCGAAACATTTACCACGTTACTTGGCGGAATTTTGTTACCGGTTTAATCGTCGATTCAAATTGGAAGATATGCTTCCAAGGTTTTTGTATGTATCAGTGAGAACACCACCTATGCCTGAGAAGCTGCTGAAGATGGCTGAGCTTTATGGGTAATCAGGATACATTTTATGCTAGATAAATCTCTACATTGGCTTTTTTTGCAGCCTTGATTAGATCTTTATCCAATGTGGCCAATGGCAACCCATTACGTACTGCTAATTCGAGGTATGCCGCATCGTAACTGCTGAGTCCGTAAGTGC
>JAJRZI010000030.1 GCA_024275295.1 Gammaproteobacteria bacterium
AACTGTTCTTTGCGGGTCTTCTTGCGGAATTTCTCGAAGTTAGTATCGGCAAAGGTTTGTTGGCGCATGTCAGATTCTAGCGTTCTTAGGAGGATGCGGTATTATCGCTCAAAATACGGAATTAATCAGAGGTTCCTTAACCATTTGGCCGCCCATAGGGGATGCCCTATACTACGCGCCTTTCCAACAAGTAAAATGGCATCTATGAATCCGGATCTGGGTCAACTCCAGCCCTACCCCTTTGAAAAGCTGGCTGCGCTGAAAGAGGGCGTCTCACCATCAACGGCATTGGAGCATATTGCACTCTCCATTGGTGAACCCAAACACCCTACACCCGGCTTCATTACCGAGGCGGTGCTGGCGCATCTGCATGGACTCTCCGGCTACCCAACCACCAAAGGTATCCTGGAGCTGCGCCAGGCTATCGCCAACTGGCTAATTCACCGTTTTAAACTGCCTGAACAGGCTATTGATCCAGAAACGCAGGTACTGCCGGTAAACGGCACCCGTGAGGCACTGTTCGCCTTTGCACAGGCCGCAATAGATCGAACCAAAGATCCACTGGTGCTGATGCCAAACCCCTTTTACCAAATCTACGAAGGTGCAACCCTGCTGGCAGGGGCAACGCCTTATTATCTGCCCTGCACAGCTGATTCCGGCTTTTCACCTGACTTTGAAGCTGTGGAGGACGCCACCTGGGATCGTTGCCAGCTGCTCTATCTCTGTTCACCCCATAATCCAACCGGCGCAGTCATCGGCATCCCCACGCTGCAGCGATTGATTGATCTGGCAGAGAGGCACAATTTCATCATCGCGGCAGACGAATGCTACTCAGAGATCTACCCCGATGAAGCCCACCCACCTGCTGGCCTGCTACAGGCCGCCACAGAGATGGGCAATAGCGATTATCGACACTGTGTGGTATTCAACAGCCTATCCAAACGCTCCAATGCGCCAGGATTGCGGTCAGGTTTCGTGGCCGGTGATGCCACCCTTCTCAGCCAGTTTTACCGCTACCGCACCTACCACGGCTGCGTCATGCCACTGCCAACCCAGGCGGCCAGCATCAAGGCATGGGGTGATGAAAATCACGTCATAAAGAACCGCACACTCTACCGTGAAAAATTCAATGCAGTATTGAATATACTGGCAAGCAACCTTGAAATAGATCAGCCAGATGCCGGCTTCTATCTCTGGCCCAAGACGCCCACCCCCGACCCCGATTTTGCCCAAGAGCTTTTTGCACAGCAGAACGTTACCGTTGTACCGGGCAGCTATCTCTCCCGCGAGATCAATGGTATTAACCCGGGCCGGAACAGAGTACGCATGGCCTTGGTTGCACCACTGGATGAATGTATCGATGCGGCACAACGCATTAAGCATTATATTGAACTAATCTAAATACAACCCAACTGGAGACAGACATGACCGACACCCAAGCGATTATCGAAGAGGCATTTGAAAGCCGTGCCAACATCAATCCTCGCACCGTTGACACTCAGGTACGAGACACCGTTATCGCTGCTATCGATCAGCTAGACAGCGGCGAGATCCGGGTATCTGAGAAAATTGATGGCGAATGGATCGTCAATGACTGGGTGAAAAAGGCTGTGCTGCTCTCTTTCTGCATCACCGATAACGAATTTATGAAGGGTGGCTTTACCAACTACTACGATAAGGTCGAATCCAAATATGCGGATCACTGCTCACGCTCCTTTCGTGAACAGGGTGTGCGTGTCGTGCCTCCAGCCACAGCTCGCAAGGGTAGTTACATCGCCCCTGGCGTTGTGCTGATGCCCAGCTATGTCAACATCGGTGCCTATGTCGATAGCGGCACCATGGTCGATACCTGGGCCACAGTCGGCTCCTGCGCCCAGATCGGCAAAAACGTACACCTCTCGGGCGGCGCAGGTATCGGTGGCGTGCTGGAGCCTCTACAGGCCACGCCCACCATCATCGAAGATAACTGCTTCATCGGCGCTCGCTCTGAGATTGTAGAGGGCGTTATCGTTGAAGAGGGTTCCGTCATCTCCATGGGTGTATTCATTGGCCAAAGCACCAAAATCTACAATCGGGAGACCGGCGAGATCACCTATGGTCGCGTACCTGCTGGCTCTGTTGTCGTCGCTGGCAGCCTGCCATCCAAGGATGGTGCATACAGCCTGAACTGCGCTGTCATCGTTAAGCAGGTTGATGAAAAGACCCGTGGCAAGGTTACCCTCAACGAACTGTTGCGAATCGACTAAATCTATCGTTTAGTGTTTGGGGAGAGGCATAGATCTCTCCCCAAAACATGCCTCCACATTGGCTTTTTTAAAACCCAATACCAAGACCTATTCTAATGTCAGCCACCCTCCTCCTTGCTACTGAACTGATCAGCCGCACCTCCATCACACCAGAGGATGCAGGCTGCCAAGCACTCATGATCAAACGCCTGGAGGCCATTGGTTTCAAGGTTGAGAAACTACACTTTGGTGATGTTGACAATTTCTGGGCTAGACGTGGCACCGAGGCACCTCTATTTGTCTTTGCCGGTCATACCGATGTTGTCCCAGCTGGCAATCTGGATAAATGGGATTCAGACCCATTCCAACCCGAAATCCGTGATGGCCGACTATTTGGCCGTGGGGCTGCCGATATGAAAGGTAGCCTGGCCGCCATGGTTACAGCCTGTGAAGCCTTTATACAAGAAAACCCAGATCACAAAGGCTCCATTGGTTTTCTCATCACCAGCGATGAAGAGGGGCCCGCAGTCAACGGCACAGTGAAGATCGTGGAAACCCTGGAAGCCCGCAACGAAAAAATCGACTACTGCCTGGTTGGCGAGCCCTCCAGCAGTCAGCAGTTAGGGGACACCGTTAAACATGGCCGACGTGGTTCTCTGCACGGATTTCTGACCATACATGGCAAGCAGGGACATATTGCCTATCAGCATCTGGCCAACAACCCACTGCATGCCTTTGCGCCGATATTGATGCAGCTTTGCGCTGAAGAGTGGTGTGGAGGCAACCATCACTTTCCCGCTACCGGCTTTCAAATCTACCATCTGGATCATGGCACAGGTGCAGAAAATATCGTACCCGGAGAGTTTGAGATGCGATTTAATTTTCGCTTCTCTACAGAACTGACGCCTGAATCCATTGAAACCCGCATGCGGGAGATACTGAATCAGGGGGATTTTGAGTACACACTGGATTGGAAACTATCCGGCCAGCCATTCCTGACGGCAACAGGTGAGCTGCTGGATGCCACTGTAGCATCAATACAGGAGGTCACCGGAAAGGCTCCCGAACTCTCCACCGCTGGCGGCACCTCCGATGGGCGCTTCATTGCACCAACATGGGCGCAGGTACTGGAGCTTGGCCCACTGAATGCAACCATCCATCAGGTCAATGAATGTGTTGCCGTTGAAGACCTGGAAAAACTATCAAAGATCTACCAAGGGATTTTAAGTAAGTTACTCGACTAACAAGCCACTATCCAGCTATTTTGAAAAAACCCATTAACTTACTCATCTCCTGCGTTTCATCACTCATTGAGACAGATGCAGCTGAGGTCTCTTCAGCCAGAGCTGCATTCTGCTGCGTTAGCTGATCCATACTGGTTACTGCCATATTGACCTGATCTATCCCTTCAGACTGCTCTGCACTTGCAGCTGCAATCTCAGAAATCAACCCACCAACATCAGCAACAATGGTTACAATTTCACTGAGCGTTTTGCCCGACTCATCTACCAGTTCTGATCCAATCACAACTTTACTTTCACTATCCTGAATCAACTCTTTAATCTCTTTTGCGGCTGTAGCGCTTCTACCTGCCAGATTTCGAACCTCTGAGGCCACAACGGCAAAACCACGCCCCTGCTCACCTGCACGCGCCGCCTCTACTGATGCATTAAGCGCCAATAGATTGGTCTGAAACGCAATCTCATCAATAACACCTATGATCTCTGATATCTTGCGGCTGGAATTACTAATGTCCCTCATCGCATCCACCGCTCTGTTCACTACCGTACCACCCTGTTCCGCAAGCTCTCTTGCATTACTGGCAACCTTATTTGCCTGCTTTGCATTTCCGGCATTATTTTTTACTGTGGAGGTGAGCTCTTCCATGCTGGCTGCCGTCTCTTCAAGACTACTCGCCTGCTGTTCTGTTCGGCTAGAGAGACTATTGTTGCCAGATACAATCTCTCCAGATGAGGTGGCAATTGATTCAGTGGATTGTCTGAGTTGTGCCAGTACATCATTCAGCCTGGAGATTGTCCCGTTTACATCTGTTTTAACCTTATCAAATACACCCTGATAGTTATTGGTTATTGGCTTGGTCAAATCACCATTTGATATTCTATCCATGGACTGGGCAATATCAGCAAATGCATTATCAATGACATCAATCAAGGTATTAATGCCACCGCATAGATCTCTAAAGAAGCCCTCTTTACCTGTCATATCCACACGACTGGAGAGATCTCCAACCTGTGCTGCACTTACAATCCTGTCTATCTCTTTTTCTACCCCCACCTCAGCTGTCCTGTCTCTCCATTCCACAGCCGTACCCAAGCGACGGCCACTAGCGTCAATACCCGGATTGGCAATAATTCTTAATGTACGCCCACCCACTAATATTTCCGTCTGATAGACAGATAATAGATTTGCCAGCATATCCCGCTGCTTGGAGGGTGTTTTATGAAAGGTATCAATCGATGCACCAAGCAGTGCACTTGCATCAAAATCGGGAAGATCCTGGCGAATATCCGCTTCTGCATCATGAAACAGCTCTTTTGCCGTCTTATTCAGATAGATGATATTGCATTCCGGGTCGGCCATCATGACAGAGGTTGAAACATTATCCAGGGCTGTTTTTATACGCATTGATGCCGCTGCCTGCTCTCTGGCATCCATAACATCAAAGCCCAATTTTATCTGTGTCATCTTAATCACTTCCTGAAGCGTACCAAACTCATCCTGCCGATTAACATCCACCCAGTCAAAATAGTTGCCATCAGCAATTTGACGCAGTTTTTGGTTAACGTAGGAAAATGGTTTGGTAATACGAACAGAGAGCATTAGACCTGCCACAAGCGTAATAGCTGCCAGTACACCCGCAGTAACCATAAGCGTACTGCTTGCAACACCTGCCGACACCATATAGCTCAACAAAGAAAAACCAGCAGCTGCAAAAATAACCAACGCATTGGTTAGCCATCTGATTTTCAGTGCTTTAATTGCAACCAGTAACTTTCCCACTCCTTTTGGCTCAAGCGAGGCCTGTTTTGCATTTATCTTTGCATATAGCCCTTCTGCAGCACTAATCTCCGCTTTGGATGGAATCGTACGGACTGACATATAGCCCACGCACTTGCCATTTTCATACAGCGGTGTCACATTGGCTTTCACCCAATAAAAATCGCCACTTTTGCAACGATTCTTAACAATTCCAGTCCAAGTCCGCCCGGATGCAACAGTATCCCAAAGATCCTTAAACGCCTCTGGCGGCATATCTGGATGACGAATAATGTTGTGGTTTTTGCCGATGAGTTCACCTTCATGAAAACCTGAGATTTCAATAAAATCACGGTTACAATAGGTAATAGTACCTTTCAGATCTGTCTTGGAGACAAGAATAGACCCCTCCTTCATGAACTGTTCTTTAGCAGTAACCGGTAGATTGACTTTCATACTATTTCCTCATTACTTGAAAGGTAGTACTAATCACTATATGCATGTGCAAAATAGGTTATTCTCTTAGTAATCGATATGATGGTGACAGACCACAGTATCCAGGCAAGGGTGATCAGCCTTTCTTTATTATTATGAGTAGCGCATAGAACGGAATGGTTTAACATCCTTGCCTTATATACTCCTACGCGATAAAAGAGAAAAATCGCAGCTGATTTTAAAAGGAGAGCTATCCACTGCTTTTCATGATGAATATCAATACTAGAAAGTCTAGACTACAAATATGATCCTGCAAGAAAATACGGGGAGCATGACGTCAAACCAGCACTACTACTCCAACAAGTTAATATTAATAGCACTGTTTAGTGGGTAGCTATCACACCCACTTTCACCTTATGATGGCACATGCATTACTGATATTCTGAGTACTGATCGCCATGCCAATACTAAAAGCCGATACCACCCCTTTCGATGGACAACGACCTGGCACCTCTGGTCTGCGGGAAAAAGTCAAAATATTCCAACAACCCCATTATCTTGAAAACTTTGTGCAATCCATCTTTGACACCCAGCAAGAGCTGGCTGGTGGCACTCTGGTGGTGGGCGGCGATGGCCGCTACTACAACCGCGAAGCAATCCAGATTATTCTGCGCATGGCAGCAGCAAACGGGGTAGCTCATGCCATTGTGGGGCAAGGCGGCCTACTCTCTACCCCTGCTGTCTCTTGTGTTATTCGCAAATATAAGACCCAAGGCGGTATCGTGCTCTCTGCCAGCCACAATCCAGGTAGGCCAGATGAGGACTTTGGCATCAAATTCAATACCGCCAATGGCGGGCCAGCACCTGAAGCTGTTACCGAGGCAATCTACCAACGCACCACCGAGATCAGCAATTATCAAACCCTGGAAGCAGCGGATATCGATCTTGATCAGACAGGCCAATCTCAGCTAGGGGGAATGCAGATAGAGATTATTGATCCGGTAACAGATTATGCCGAATTGATGCAGAGACTATTTGATTTTGACGGCATTCGGAACCTGTTCAAATCCAACACGTTCAGCATGCGATTTGACGCCATGCACGCCATTACCGGCCCATACGCCACTCACATCCTGGAAGATATGCTGAGCGCCCCCTCTGGCACCGTCATCAACGGCAAACCACTACCCGATTTTGGCGGTGGCCACCCCGATCCAAACCTGGTTCATGCGCATGAGCTGGTCAGCATGACCCAGGGGCACAATGGTGTTGATTTTGCCGCCGCCTCTGATGGCGATGGTGATCGCAACATGATTCTGGGCCGGGATTTTTTTGTAACACCCAGTGATAGTCTCGCCATTATAGTGGCTAATGCCCACCTCATACCGGGATATCAAAAGCATAAAATAGATGGCGCAGCCCGCTCCATGCCTACCAGCCAGGCCGTGGATCGTGTTGCAAACAGGCTGGGCATTGAATGCTTTGAAACCCCAACCGGCTGGAAATTTTTTGGCAATCTACTGGATGCTGGCAGGATAACCTTCTGCGGTGAAGAGAGTTTTGGCACAGGTTCCAACCATGTACGGGAAAAGGATGGACTCTGGGCAGTGCTTTTCTGGCTCAACCTGCTTGCTGTAAAACAGCAATCAGTTGCAACCATTGTACAAGAGCACTGGCGTGAATATGGCCGCAATTATTACACACGCTATGACTATGAAGCCGTCAACAAAGAGGCAGCTGCAGACCTAATGCAGCACCTGCGAAACAAACTTGACTCACTACCCGGAACGCAGATACAAGGTCACGTCATCGAATACGCCGATGATTTCTCCTACACTGACCCAATCGATAACAGCTATTCAGAATGCCAGGGGGTAAGGATTGGATTTATAGGCGGTTCGCGCATCATCTACCGACTATCGGGAACTGGCACCGAGGGCGCCACCCTAAGAGTCTACCTGGAGGCCTTTGAACCAGACCCCAATAAGCAGCAGCAGACAACAGCCAATGTGATGGCACCTCTCGTCTCCATTGCACAGGAATTGGCTCAAATAACGCAAAAAACAGGGCGAGAGCAGCCAACAGTCATTACCTGAGCTTTAGAAGCCTGAAAACCCACATAGCTCAAGAACAACCAGAGCACACCACAGATCTGGCGCCACAAATATATTATCCAATGTTTTCAATAAAATACCTGTGCTTTACACCTATCACAATTCATTAACCTGCCGCCTGAAATATGGGTAATATTCAAATCATCTTTAGACAGATAATAAAGCTTAATTTTCTCATATAGATGCCGCTAGATTTCTAAACCAACCGGCAGATAAAAACCAAAAACCCGATCCATAGGCAGCAGTACACATATGCAAGGCACACAACTTACCTCATCAACAAAGCCATCTGACCAACAATCAATCGGCTTGGCCTTAATAGCAGACGATGAGCTATCCAATCGCATAGTCCTTAACGCTCTCCTGAAAAAAATGGGATACACCACCATCCAGGCGGTAAATGGTGCAGAAGCAGTTGAGCGTTTTAAAGAGAATCAACCCGATATTATTTTTATGGATATTATGATGCCAGTCATGGATGGCTTTGATTCCACCATCCAGATTAAGGCACTCTGCGGCGATACATTTGTACCCATTATTTTTCTAACCGCAATGACAGATGAAAAGGCGCTTGCCCGTTGCGTAGAGGTCGGTGGCGATGACTTTCTAACCAAACCATTCAATCACACCGTCCTTAAATCAAAGATTAAGGCAATGGAGCGAATTCGCAATCTTCATCGCGAAGTAGTGATGCTTTTAGATCAAAGACAACACGAAGAAGAAATTGCTGAAAAAATATTTAGTGGCGCCGTGATAACCGGCAATGTAATGCCGGAAAAACTCAAATCACTCATGCGCCCTGCTGCAGTTTTCAGTGGCGATGTGCTTTTGACAGCATACGCACCCAATGGTGATCTTAATGTATTACTGGGTGACTTTACCGGACATGGGCTATCAGCAGCACTTGGCGCACTACCTGTATCTGAAACCTTTCGTGCCATGACCGTTAAGGGGTTTTCTGTAGATCAAATTCTCAATTAGATTAACCGAAAACTACATGCCTTGCTACCCACAGGCATGTTCATGGCAGCACAATTTATTCGCATTAATCACACCATGGAGAGCATGACACTCTGTTGTTGCGGCATGCCCGATATACTCATTACAAATGCAACAGGCACAGAGATAAAACACCGTATTCCATCTACCGGGCTGCCATTAGGTATTTTACCCGATGCTGATTACCTTCATTCCATATCAAGCATCACAGCTGACTTTGGGGATCGCGCCCTGCTGGCAAGCGATGGGGTAACAGAGGCCAGAAGCCCGGATGGAGAATATTTTGGTCATGAAAGACTGGAAAAGATACTCTCTCAAGGCTCAATTCAAGGAAGCATCGTTGAATCTATTGCGCATACCCTTGAGGAGCTTTGCCTTGATGCGCCTCAAGATGATGACATTAGCCTGGTAGAGGTTCCATTTATACCTGATGTATTGGCTGTATTTGATAAAAAACAACCTCTGATCAGCCATAAAGCAGAAAGCCTGAAAGATGACTCAAACTCGCCCCATAACAGTCTAAAATTTGTTGTTACATTGGAAGGGCCACGCTTGTTGAAAATTGACCCTGTTCCGCTATTAATAAATCAGATACAAGAACTGGAGAGCTTAAAAGAACAGCGTAGAGTGATTTTTACAATATTGAGCGAACTGTATATTAATGCACTTGACCATGGCATATTGAATATGAACTCTACACTTAAAGCCGAGCCGGGAGGGTTCACAACCTACTTCACAGAACGCGAAAAAAGGCTCAAGGAATTATCCGATGGGCATATAACAATATCCATTCATAGCCACTTATTCCCAACAGGTGGTGAAATAGTCATTCGGGTTGAAGACAGCGGCCCTGGCTTTGACTACAAAAATTATATCTCCAATATTCAAGCTGATTCATCTATCCCCAGTGGGCGCGGCCTCATGCTTACCAAGGAGCTATGCAAATCATTCATATATAGTGAGCCAGGAAATAAAGTAGAAGCCACCTATGCATGGGATGATTGATTGACACACATGTAAAGACAGGTTTACTGCATATATTTTGCACCTGTTATGTAACCCGGCACATCCAGCGCTTCACAAGCAACTTTCAAACATTGCTTCCCATTAAAGAATCTCACCATTTATAATCACAGCTGGTTTTGAATATCTAACTGAGAAACACCATGTACTATGCCATTACAGGAACCGATCAGGAAGAGAGTCTTGAAGCACGAATGAGTGCCCGTCCAGAGCATCTCAAACGCCTGGAAATATTGAGAGACGAAGGCCGCCTGCTACTGGCCGGCCCTTTTCCAGCTATCGACAGCGAAGACCCCGGGCCTACAGGCTTTACTGGCGGCCTGATCGTTGCAGAATTCCCAGACCTGGCATCGGCAAAAACATGGGCCGACCAGGACCCTTATGCACTAACTGGCGTCTATGCCAGCATTACCGTCACTCCATTTAAAAAAGTACTACCCTAAATCACAAGGAAACCATCCATGCAATGCTCACTAAAGAAACTGATTGTATTAAGCATGACGCTGCTGCTTTCAGCCTGTAATGAGGGGACTGACTCCGTACCTCAGACTACAGCAAAAGCACCCACTGAGATTACAAATAAACAGCCAGCACCCCCACCGACAACCCGTGAAACAGCTGCACCCACCACCGCACAAAAAGCCAGCCTTGACGATCCCAATGTGGTCGTGATTGTTAATGGCACCCCGGTAACAAAACCCATGTATGCCGCTTTTCATCAGCAGTGGCGCCGAGCCAGACAAGGTGCAAAAGGAGATACACCACAAGAACAGATGGCCATACTCAATGAACTGGTCAATGCAATACTGATAGTACAAAATGCAGAAGCACAAGGCTTCGACAAAAAACCTGAAGTAGCTGAACTCTTAAACCTACTGCGTATACGTGCACTTGCTGAGATGTCTATTGCCAATTTCGTGCAGCAACAACAGATATCTGATGATGACTTAAAGGCGTTCTATGATAAGCGCTACGGTGGCAAGCAACAGCAGGAATTTAAGGCACGGCACATTCTTTTAAAATCAGAATGTGATGCCAAAGCTGTTATCAAAGAACTGGATGGCGGGGCAGATTTTACCGAGCTGGCCAAAACCAGATCAACCGGCCCATCTGCATCCCAGGGAGGCGACCTTGGATGGTTTGACTCTACACAGATGGTCAAGCCTTTTGCTGAGGCCGTTATGGCAATGGAAAACGGGGCACACTCAACCGCACCCGTTAAAACCCAGTTCGGCTGGCATGTCATCCTTCGGGAAGATGCTCGTGAAGCCTCACCTCCCGCCTTAGAAGATGTGCAGAATGCCCTAATGGATGGAAAGCGCCGCGAACTGGTTATGTCATACCTGACTGAACTGCGCAAAAAAGCAGACATCCAGGTGAGGCCTCCTGCTCAGAAATCTGGCGACATCAATACAACAACGTCAAAGCCATAAATCACAATATAACTACAGGGAGATGCCGTCTCCCTGTAGTTGCAGCAACTCTTCAAGTTCAGCCTCATCAAGTATCTGAACCCCTAATTGTTGGGCCTTATCCAATTTTGATCCTGCGGCATCTCCAGCCACCACATAGCTGGTTTTTTTCGACACGCTTCCAACAACCTTGGCACCCAAGGCTTGCAGTCGATCCTTTATCTCTCCACGCGGGCGACTCAGACTGCCGGTCAGCACAAAGGTTAGCCCTGATAACGGCTGTTGATCCTGCCTCTCATCTTCAGTCTCATCCCAGCTGATACCGGCCTGGAGAAGCCGGTCAATAACCTCAAGATTATGCTGTTGATGAAAAAAGGCGACAATATGCTCGGCAATCACCGGCCCAACACCATCGACCAGGCTGGATCGTTCATAACGCAGTTGATCGGTTGTGGCTGTTGATAACAGATCCAGTGACCCAAATCGCTCTGTAAGCCGTTTGGCCACTTCCAGATTAAGGCCACGTATCTTCAGACTGACCAGCCAGTGGGGGAAATCCCCATCCACCACCAGAGCTGGATGCCTATCCAGGTAATCACAAATGGCTTTCGCCGTCACCTCACCGATGCCTTTAATCCCTTTGACTACAATAAAATCATCCAGGCGTGCCTGCTTCAGCGCATCCAGCGTTTTAAAATGAGTGGCCAAGGATGCCGCTGTAGCTTCACCCACCTCTCTGATACCCAACGCAAAGAGAAAACGGGCAAAAGTAGTCTGCTTGCTTTTTTCCAGCGCTTTAAGCAGATTTTTGGCTGACTTCTCTCCCATGCGATCCATACCTGCAATCTGCTCCTGAGTCAGGCGATAGAGATCTGCCAGGTCATGAACCAATTCACTCTCCACCAGCTGATCCACCAGCTTGTCACCCAACCCTTCAATATCCATCATACGGCGAGAAGCAAAATGTTTAATCGATTCCCGACGCTGGGCAGCGCAATACAAGCCACCCGAGCAACGCGCAACCGCTTCACCTTCAGGCTTTATCACCTCAGAACCGCAGACCGGGCAGTGTGCTGGCAACGTCACCTTTTCTGCGCCCGCCTGCCGTTTTTCCGGGATAACACGCACCACCTCAGGGATCACATCACCCGCCCGTCTGACGTAGACCGTATCACCAGCACGAACATCCTTACGCGCAACCTCATCCATATTATGAAGCGTGGCATTGCTTACCGTCACACCACCCACAAAGACCGGCTCCAGTCTGGCAACAGGCGTAATGGCGCCTGTACGACCCACCTGAAACTCAACTGCTTTTACCTGGGTGATCGCCTCTTCTGCAGGAAATTTCTGCGCAATGGCCCAGCGCGGGGCACGGGCAACAAAGCCCAGCCGATCCTGCAGGGCATAGCTATCCACTTTAAAAACAACGCCATCAATGTCGTAATCAAAGCTATCCCGCCGCTTGGCAATCTGATGATAGTAGGCGGCACAACCTGCCGCCCCTTTTACTGTTCGAAGTTCAGGTGATATTCGCAACCCCCATGCTGCAAGCCTGTTGATGCTTTCGCTATGGGTCGCAGCCAACGGGCCACCCTCAACCTCACCAAAGCCATAACAGTACATCGCCAACGGACGACTTGCGGTGATGCGCGGGTCCAGCTGGCGCAGACTGCCCGCTGCTGCATTTCTGGGATTGACAAAGGGCTTCTGTCACATCCGGCGAGCATCTTCATTCAGTGCCAAAAAACCTGACTTTGGCATGTAGATCTCGCCGCGAACCTCCAGGATAGCGGGCCAATCACCACCCAGCAGGGCAAGGGGAATAGAGGGTATGGTTCTAACATTTAATGTCACATCTTCGCCCCGGCTTCCATCCCCCCGGGTAGCCGCCTGTATTAACATCCCATTTTCATAGCGAAGACTGATAGCCAAACCATCCAGTTTCGGCTCAGCAGCGTAGATAAGTTCTTCATCTGTTTTTAGACGGTCTCTAACGCGCCGATCAAAACCCTTTAACTCTTCATCAGAAAAGGCGTTATCCAATGAGAGCATGGGCACCTGATGACGCACCTCGCCAAAGGCATCCAACGGCTCTGCACCGACGCGCTGAGAGGGTGAATCCGGGGTGATAAACTCTGGGAATTTTTGCTCCAGCTCCTGCAGTTCCCGCATCAGCTGGTCATACTCAGCATCTGGAATCAGTGGATCATCCAGCACATAGTACTGGTAATTATGGCGATTGATCTCACTGTGCAGCTGCGCAATACGCACACGCGCCAGCTCTTTCTGTTGAGTCATTTGTTGGTTTTTGCCAGCATCTGTTGACGCTGGTATTCGATAATCTCTTCACGCTGATATTCAATTGCCTGGCGCGTGAGTACACAATGTTTTTCATCCTGGAGTTCAGCATCCAGAGACTCCGCTAATTTTTCTGCCGCCATCAACATCTCGTCATACAGCGCCAGCCCACCCTGCGCTCCGGATATTTGCAGAAACATCGTCAGCCCAGGCGTCACAAACTCATCCATCTCATCCAGTGGAAAGTGACCTGGCTCAACCATGCTGGCCATGCAGAACAGAGAGACCCTCTTCCTCCCTTGTCTTTCGTGGTGGTAATGAAAGATATCCATCTCACCTGGCTGCAAACCTGCATCCGCTGCCGCATGCAGGATATCCTCCCCATTAAATCCTGCCTTGCGCGACACCAGATTAATGGCAATAACCTTGGACTCGGCACCGTCAGCTGCCGGGGATTCATCATCAGCAAAAAGCGGTATCTGTTCAGCATGATCCAGCCTTTGAGACTCTTCAGCCACCAGCTCGCTCAATTGATCCAGCTCCTGTGACAGCTCATCCGGCTCGCCCTCTTCAAACTCTGGCGCTTCATCAGCCTGATACTCATCCGTGACCACCCATTTATCGGCTTCAATCTCTTCACCTGTCTTATCGACTCGCTCTTCTGCATTCCGAATCGCATGCACCTGCGCATTAACACGCTTATGCCGTTCCCAGAAATAGACAATCAGCACCACAACAATGCCGGCAAGAAACAGAATCAGGCGTAGAAAATCAGCTTCCATTTATCTCAACTCAATCACATAGCCGCCAGCTGGGCAGCCTCTTCAACATCGACAGAGACAAGCCGGGAGACACCCGGTTCATTCATGGTGACGCCCGTAAGCTGGTGGGCGATCTCCATGGTTATTTTATTATGGGTAATAAAGATAAACTGAACATGCTCAGACATGCTCTTAACCAGTTCGCAGAAGCGCCCAACATTGGCGTCATCCAGAGGCGCATCCACCTCATCCAGCATGCAAAACGGTGCGGGATTCAGTTTAAAGATTGAAAAAACCAGCGCCACCGCTGTCAATGCCTTCTCACCACCTGAAAGCAGCTGGATGCTGCTGTTACGCTTGCCGGGCGGACGAGCCATGACGGTGACCCCAGTATCCAGCAGATCATCCCCCGTCAGTTCCAGATAGGCATGTCCGCCGCCAAATAGTTTGGGGAACATATCCTGAATGCCTGTATTGACCTTATCGAAGGTCTCTTTAAAGCGGGTGCGTGTCTCTTTGTCGATTTTACGAATGGCGCGTTCCAGCGTCTCCAGCGATTCCGTCACGTCAGCATGCTGAGAATCGAGATACTCCATCCTCTCCGACTGCTCCTGAAACTCATCAATTGCCGCCAGATTAATAGCACCCAGCCGGCGAATGCGCATATCCATCCGTTCCACCTGCTCATGCCACTGCGCCTCTGTGGCCTCATCAGCCAGCTCATCAATCAACTGCTCACGACTAAAACCCGTTTCGTTCAGCTGCTCTTCTATTGTTTTGCCGCGTATCAATACTTCCTGACGCTGCATCCGGGCCTGATCCAGCGTGGCACGCTCTTTCTGTACCGCCTGTTCAGATTGGCTTCTATCCTGTTCCAACCGGCGCAGCTTCTGCTCTATCCCTTCCATTGCATCACGCGCCTTTGTCAGCTGTGCCTCCACCTTGATCCGCTCTGCCAATTGCTGTTCAAGCTGCTGGCTCTGTTCAGCCAGCGGCTCTGCACCCTTGGCCAGATTTGCCTTGAGCTCCTGCTGACGACCCTTCAATTGGGCCAACTGAGTCGCCATGCGCTGCAGTCCCTGGGCCAGCGACTGACTGGATGAACGCACAGCCTCTATCTTGAGCGCAAGTTCATGTGCTTCACTCCGGCAGCGGCTCGCTGCATCACGCTTTTCTGACAGAACCGTACGCAATCTATCCCGCTGCTGGATCAACTGTTGGCGCTGTTCAGCCAGCGTTTCCATCTCACCCAGCGCACTGTGCAGGCTGGTTTTGGCGCGCTCCAGCTCATCTTTATCAGAACTGATCTGGCTACGCACCTCTGCAACCTCCTGACTAATGGCTCTGCGCCGGGCACTCAGATGGTCTGCCCTTGCCCGTTTGCTTCCCAGCGTGGCGCGGAAATCGGCCGCTCTTCGATTGGCCTCATCAAGCCGGTGCTGAATCTCTTCCCGGGAGTGCTCTATCTCCTTTAGCTGTTGCTGGCCCTGCTCAAAATCGGCTGCCAGCTGCTCTGTCTGTTCACCTAACTGCTTTAACTCAGCACTAATCTGCCGGAGTTCATCCTCTCTTGCCAATACACCTGATCGCTCATCCCGCTCCTGCGTCATGCGTAACCAGTTGCGCCCCATCCAGATACCATCACGGGTGATAATAGAGTCGTGTTCAGCCAGGCTATCCCGCAGTTTAAGAGCGTGGCCAAGATTTTCCGCCAGATGCACGCCACCCAGCAGGTCATCCAAAGGCCAGGGCGAGCTGACCCTTGAGATGAGTCTTTCAGCGTAATCTTCAGCTCTTGTTGAGGTTATCTTTGTCGTGGTATCAAACAGTGTCAGGGTGCCATTTTGCAGCGCCTTGAGGCTGACAGCCAGATCCGAGAACTCTTCAACGCAGACAGCCTGCAGATAAAAACCCAGCACCGTCTCCACCGCATGCTGCCACTCTGGCGCAACATCCAGCCGCTCGGCCAGGCGGGTGGCATCAGCCAGTTTCCGCTCCTCCAGCCACTCGACTACAGCACTCTCCTGTTTACCCAGCGCCGCCTGCTGCAGTGCCTCAAGCGAGGCCTGACGCCCTCTGGACACCTGTTGCTGCTCACGCATCCGGTCAAGCCTGTCTGCACACTGGGCATTGGTCTCCCTCACCTCTCCCACCTGGGCTACCCGACTGGCCAGTTGCTGTTGCAGCGCATCTATCTCTCCCTGCCCCTCCTTCTCCTGCTGCTCCAGGTGCAGGATCTCTTCTATCAGCTGCGCATCATCAAGCTGTCCCAACTCACTATTCATACGCTCAATGCGTTGTAACAGCTTACCTTCCTGCGCTTCCAGATGATTGATGCGGGTACGCTCAACCTGTGCACTTTGAGCCGGCTCAGTGGATTTTTGATTAAAGCTGTCCCACTCATTCTGCCAGTTCTGCATGGCCTGTTCAGCTTCAGCCAACTGCTCTGTGGCCGTTTTCTCGTGACTGCGGAGATCCTGCAGCCTGGGTTCATCCTCTGCCAGAACTCGAGTAAGCTCTTTCAGGCTCTGTTCGTCGTGCTGACAATGGTCACCCGCTTCAGTCAGCGCCTGCTCCGCCTGCTCCAGGTCATGCTCATACTGGTGACGCGCATCCTTGGCATATTGAATCGCCTGCTCCAGACGGGCAATCTCGGCGCCCACGCTATAGAAATCGGCCTGCACCTTATTAAAGTGATCATTGGCGCAGATATGATCTTCCCGCTGCTGCTCAATCTCAGCCTCCTGCCGCCGCTGTTTTGCCACCGCCGCATCAAGCGCAGTCTCCTGTTCCGCAATGGCCCTATCCTGCTGTTGCAGACTTTTATCAAAGCTGCTCCAGCGCAACACCAGCAGCTCCGCCTTCAGGCGCCGCTCTTCCTGTTTTAGAACCTTGTATCGCTCCGCCGTAGCGGCCTGACGCTTAAGGTGTTGCAGCTGCTTGGCAATCTCCTCCCGCAGGTCGTCCAGTCGTTCAAGGTTCTCACGCGTGTGTCTGATCCGGTTCTCGGTCTCCCGCCGCCGCTCTTTGTACTTCGATATGCCCGCTGCCTCTTCCAGAAAATGGCGCAGCTCTTCCGGACGCGCCTCAATCAGGCGGGAGATTGTCCCCTGTTCAATAATGGAATAACTGCGCGGGCCTAGCCCTGTCCCCAGAAACAGATCGGTAATATCACGTCTGCGGCAACGCACACCATTTAGATAGTAGAGGGATTGCCCATCGCGGGAGACATGACGTTTAACCGATATCTGGGTGTATTGGGCATACTGCCCCCCGGCGCCGCCATCACTGTTATCGAATACCAGCTCAACCGCGGCCGTGCCAACCGGTTTACGCGAGGTGGAGCCATTAAAGATCACATCGGCCATAGACTCGCCACGCAGATGCTTGGCTGAGCTCTCTCCCATCACCCAACGTACCGCATCAATTACATTGGATTTGCCACAGCCATTTGGCCCCACAACACCCACCAGATTGCTGGGCATTGGGACATGAGTAGGATCAACAAAAGATTTGAAACCCGCGAGTTGTATTTTTTCCAGACGCATAGAGCGCTAAGATTACAGGCAGCTGCTGCAGGATACAAGCTATTAAGATGCAAACGCATCCACCAACAACAATGCGCTAACTATATGATAGTTCGCGTAATTATATTAATTAACCACGATTTAAAAGAAGCCGGTTTTCGTGTTTATCCAGACCCCGTATAATCTGCCTTCCAAACCCCTATTCAACGGATTCAATACCATGCCATCTCAACCCAGCAACTCTCTGGAAACCTTTGAAAATCCCCAGCAGGAGCGTGATTACACCATCCGTATTCAGGTGCCGGAGTTCACCTGCCTCTGTCCAAAGACAGGCCAGCCAGACTTTGCTGAACTCACCGTTGAATATATCCCTGATCAGCTCTGTGTTGAGCTTAAATCACTAAAGTTATATGTATGGGGGTTTCGTGACAAAGGCGCCTTTCACGAGGCCGTAACCAATCAAATACTACAAGATCTGGTTACGGCAACCCAACCCCGCTTCATGCGGCTGACGGCTGAATTTAATGTGCGGGGGGGGATCTATACTGCTGTGGTGGCAGAACACCGGGCAGAGGGCTGGCAACCACCAGCACCCGTAACACTGCCCTGACCTGATGTAGATTTAACGTAATGGCGCTTAAAGAATCATCCTAAGTCTGTGTAAGTTTTTTTTACACTTTTATTGCAACCTGCATAATCATGATAACCATTTGAATTAGCTCTATTTTATTTTATCACAGAGGATTCAGCCAAAAAAATTAACACCCATTTAATTTAAAAATGTCATAAAAAACCACCTTTGTAACCGATTCCACACCCTTTTACCGGTAATTTTATCGGTAATTTTACACCGGCTTTTATACGCGGACACACTCATAACAGACTGGTTTAAAAGCTCTTTTCTGATCGCCCCTTACATTTTTATACAGCAACAGCATTATCAATTCATGCTTTAGGCTGTGAGATTTAATGAGATTAATCAATTTTACTGAAATCTGTCAGGATTTTTTACATACTTTAGTAGGTAAGCGTTTTTTCACACCATCTACCCCCTTGTTTTTAAAGTATTTTTACAGCATGGCAATACTTGGATCAAATTTTGCTTGATTCTAATCATTACCTGTTTCGTTATGGCTTGAAGGAGAGACAGGTTTACCATCCAGGAAGGGGCGGAAGCGGCCGGTAAGGCTTTAAAAATATTCAAGATAAATTTTGTTTGGAGACATGCAGTATGAAGAACAAGATGAGTGTCCCACTGATGCTTGGCATCGCCCTCTCGATAAACACGCTGTCTGCCCAAGCTGGCGTGATTGCCCTTGATGACTGGGCATTCAATGTCGATGGCACCCTTAGCGAAAATTATTATTCAGACCCAATGCCAACCACAGGCTCACTGGACAGCTCCGGTCTCGGCACGCTCAGCATGGGGTTCAGCGGTGTTGGCAACCATAGCTTTACCGCTTTTTTCGACTTTGATATTGATGAATCAAAGAATACCTTTTACAACGAATCAGGCGCCACAGTTGGCACCTTAGCCACAGGTCAATCATGGGAGATTGATGAGCCTGGTTATAATAATGGCGATATTTATGAACATCTCCAGGATGGCGTGCTTGACAACGGGATCGGTACCAGTACCCATGGGAATACCGCTTTTCCTGACGATGTCTCCATGGCGATGGACTGGGATTTTGTTCTGAACGCAAATGAAGAGGCACTCGTAACACTGTATCTGGCATCGACCCTGCCGGCGGTTACTCCTGGTTTCTATCTACAGCAGACGGATAGTGTGTCACCTGACACCGTCTATTTCTGGAGCACCCTGAGTATCCACGATACGAGCAATGTGCCGGAACCAGGCGCCCTATTTCTATTGAGTGCCGGCTTGATGGGGTTTGCGGGTATACGTTGGAGATAACCGTTAGCATTTATTTGAAAGGGCAGAAGATGAAAAATGAACTATTTGAAGGTGTTTTGGCATTAAGAGCATAAAATCTAAGCATTGAACATGGTTCTATTTTGAAAATAGGCCATCGATAGCTTGACTTCTGGGGAGGAGAATTAGCTTGTCGAACATAATGGGGGATAGATCTATCACCAGGCATCTCGCCTGTTGCTGTGAGATGCAGTGTGGTGCAGCAGGAAAAGCATCCAATCCATGGGGGGTGCTGTTGATTGTTGCTGTCATTGTTTGTATCTTCCCGCCGACATTATTGGCCAGCAGCCCGGCAAGCAACTCCACTGCTCCAGGCGTGGAAAAATCTGCCGCTCCCCAACGGGAGAAAACACTACAACTCCCCACTGAAGGACTAACCCAGCAACAGGGTGATGCAATACTCCAAGAACTCCGCGCTATCCGCCAGCTTCTTGCAAAACAGCGAACCCCAGCCAAACCGCGCAAACGACCTACCAGTGCAAAAATAGAGCTGGGTAACAACCCATCGCTTGGCAAGGCGGACGCCCCCGTCACCCTGGTGGAATTCACCGATTTCCAGTGCCCGTACTGCAAACGCTTTCATGACACCACCTTTCCCAAACTACGGGAAAAGTATATTGATACGGGCAAACTGCGCTACATTGCCATGGATCTGCCCCTGAAGTTTCACCGGCAGGCACAACCAGCCGCCAACGCAGCTCGTTGCGCTGCTGAGCAGGGCAAATTCTGGGAGATGCGCAAGACATTGTTCGAACACTCCAGAGCCCTCGGGCAAAAAGAGCTACTAAGCTATGCAAAGGAGCTCTCGCTGGATATGAACGCCTTTCAGGCGTGCCAAGAGAGCAACCGGCACAACAACATAATCCAGCAAAATATACAGACAGCTCACAAAGCCGGGTTTACCGGCACCCCCTCTTTTATCATCGGTAAAAGCACAGACAACTATGTAAATGGGGCGGCCCTGATCGGCGCAAGACCCCTGGCAGAATTTGAAAACCATATCCAACGCCTCCTGCCTAAAACAGACGGCGGATGAATATAGCTTGCATAGGGCTGATTAATGAACGTCCAAAGATTTTTAGCGAACCGGGTCGATATAATCACCCATTCAGAACCTCATGTTGCGCTTACTATAATGTGGGAGCAGGAAATATGAACACCGGAAAATCTGATATGATGGCAAACACCCACAGGTCTCTGTTTCTTCTTACTGCCTTTCTCCTCTCGCTGCTATTTCTTATCCCCCGCACCGGTGAGGCAAGTTTTATATGGTTGAACAAAAACTCATTTGGCACGAATGAAAGTGTTATAGCAGAAAACGGCAGTATCAGTTATGTGGGATCGTGCCCCCCCGGAGGCATTGGAGATTTCGTCTATCCCTGGGCCGACATCTATGTTATCCAGGGGCACACATCGCCCGCCAGCGGTGCTGCACTTGTCGACGTATCCAACGGTGAGGGCATTCCCAATACACTTCAGTATCTTGTCATTGACGATGTGCTAGGCAACACAGCACCCGCTGGTTACCTTATCAGCGGTAGTTATTCCGTGGTAGTAGACGACTGCCAGAACGGTATCTTTGATGGCTCGGACTGGTGGGGCGAGCAATTCACAGTTTCCATCCCAGCCGATATAGAGCCGCTGTCCGATACGGGCTCCGCTTTCGCACTCCAACTGGCAGCCACCAAGGCCAAAGCAGATGATTTGGGGGGAAACTGGATAGAAGCGTCTTTGAGTTACCGGGCACTCTTCGCTGGTTACAACGCCCTGACGGCATTCTCCATCGCCACGGATCCCGCTGATTTTCTCCTTTTTGCATGCACAAATATCAACATGGACACAGGTACGCTCTACTGTAGTCTGGATGATGCCTGGGGGGGGTTGATAAAGCTCCAGAACGACATCATCAACACGATTGTCAATCAGGCTTTCTACTACAAGGGGATAGCTGCCGACCCGCCGGACAACAACTTTACAGAAATTCCTGTCCTTACTGGTGGTTTGGTACTGGATCTGGCTCTGAAAGATGTCAATCATGAGGCGGCCTTGCGTTTGGGGGAGCTGACGAGCCAGGAAGCCGCCTTGGCCGAGGCCCTGTTGCATGCCATGGAACGCTACCAGGGGGCCGAACAAGCCGGTAATGGCGAGTATGCTTTTGTGCAGGCCCGCCAGATTGAGAACTATGCCCGCACCCTGGCCGAGGCCATCCCGAGGACGGTGGCGGGATTACAGACCCTGGCGACTCAGATCGAGTCATCAGGTATCGATTTCGTATCCATCCTTGACAACTACCGCGCCACCCAGGTGCGGGTGAATACCTCCGGACTGACACCGGAGGAACGGCTGAAACTTCTTGCCGCAGGCTGGACCGAGCAAAACATCAGCGACGGGGTGGCGGACTATCTCAATAGGGATTTTTCTGGGCTCCAGAACCCCAACGATTTATCCACTTTAGCTACGCGGATGGCGGCAGGTCAGGCGGACGCAGTAGCCGCATTGATCTCCCTAGCAGACGTAATGGCCGTGGCGCAAACAGATCTCGCGGCCCAGCTGCGCCTGCCGTTTCCGGCCGCCAATGCCGGCGGTCCATATGTGGTGAACGAGGGCATATCCTTGGCATTGGACGGTACCGCCAGCAGTCATCCTGACTTGGCCAATAATCAGTTATTGTTCGCCTGGGATCTGGACATGGACGGTGAGTTCGACGACGCATCGGGTCAGACGCCGTCGGTAATATTCAACTCCGAATGGAACTGACTCATCGGTCTGCAAGTGGCCGCTCCCACCGGTTATAACGACGTGGCCTATACGCATTTAAGCGTAAACAACGTCAACAGCGCGCCCCAGATCACCCTCACAACACCGAACGTCAGTGTCGTCATCCCGCATGACGGCACGAGCACTTTTGACGTAACCGCAACTGATGCGGACTCCGATCCCATCACCTACGTCTGGGATCTGGATGGTAACCCGGTGGGGAACGGTAACACCTACATCTACAATGCCATTCTGGCGGATGCAGGCGAACATATGGTCACCGTAACCATCTCTGATGGCTCCAACCTGAGTCCGGATACCCGCCACACCTGGCGAATGACAGTCAGCGCCCCGGATAATGACAATGACGGCTATCCCAGCAACGTAGACTGTAACGACAGCAATCCAGATATTAATCCAGGACAAACTGAGGTCTACCATAACGGACTGGACGATGACTGTGACCCCGCAACCCCTGATGACCCGGATGCAGACAATGACGGCTATGACTACACCATCGATTGCGATGAAAGCAATGCCGCCATCAACCCCGGTGCAACAGAGATATGCAATCTTGTGGATGATAACTGCGACGGCAGCATCGACGAGGGCTTTGACGTCGATAATGACGGTGTAACCTCCTGCGGCGGCGACTGCAACGACAACGATGCCAACATCTATCCGGCCGCAACAGAGATATGCAACCTCGTAGACGACAACTGCAATGGCACCGTTGACGAAAACTTCGATATTGACGGCGATGGTGTCACCTCCTGCGGCGGTGACTGTGACGACGGGGACAACAATAACTACCCAGGTAACACGGAAGTCTGCGACCTGCAGGACAACAATTGCGACAGCACGATTGACGAAGGCTTTGATGCAGACAGCGACGGCTTCAGCCAGTGCGCCCTGCCTATTCCGGATTGTGATGACAACAATGCCAACAGCTACCCCGGAGCACCGGAGATCTGTGACAGCCAGGACAACAACTGTAACGGAAGCGTTGATGAAGGGGTCAACGCCGACAATGATGGCGATGGCCAGACCGCATGTGGAGGCGATTGTGACGATAGTGATCCACTCAATTTCAGTGGCAATCCTGAGGTCTGCGACAACCAGGATAATAACTGTGACTATGCCGTTGACGAAGGATTCGACGTAGACGGCGACGGCATCTCCATTTGCGCCCTACCCACAGCAGACTGTGATGATGCGGACAACAACAACTACCCGGGCAATACGGAAGTCTGTGATCTGCAAGACAACAACTGTGACGGGGTAGTCGATGAAAACTTCGATCTGGATGGTGACAGCTACAGTGTATGCGCCGTGCCGCTACCAGACTGTGACGACTCCGAACCCAACAACTACCCGGGCAATACAGAAATCTGTGATCTGATCGACAACAACTGCGATGGCACCATCGACGAGAGTTTCGATGCAGATGGCGATGGATTCAGTCTCTGCTCAACCCCGACCCCGGATTGCGATGACAGCAACCCCGGCGTCTATCCGGGTCGGGTCGAGGTATTCCATAACGGAATAGATGACGATTGTGACGCCGCCACCAGTGACGACTACGCCAACACCTTCATCATCGTCACAGACGACAATGGGCGCATCTACTATGCCCAGAGCAATGGCGATGGCAGTTGGTCCAACTATCGCCAGATAGCCCAGTTGAGCGGATACATCCGCGGCGTAGCGATTGCCGATTATGACAATGACGGTGATCTGGACTTTACCGTTGGCAGTCCATCCGGTCACACCATGAGCTTCTACCTCTTTATCAACGATGGCACAGATAACTTCAGCAACGCCGGAATCGTAGGCACCGGCAGCAACGCCAACAGTTACCAGATGGACATGACCGCTGGTGACTTCAACCATGACGGCAATATGGATTTTCTTGGCAACTCCAACTGGAAGTACCTCCATAAGGCGATGGGCGACGGCCATGGGAACTTTACGATAACCACCATTGATCTGACTATCGGTAACGGTCGGGGAATGGATACCGCAGATTTCGACCATGATGGCCACCTCGATTATGTGCGCGCCACCTATTCCAGTGGGCAGATCATCCTATTCCGGGGTGACGGCAGCGGCGGCTTTATCAACTCCGGCGTGGTCGGTGACCCCGGAATCGACCCCTATGGCGTAACCGCAGGCGACTTTAATAACGATGGCCACCCAGATGTAATCGCCAACTATGGCAGTAACGGTGATGCCTATTTCTACGCAGGCAATGGGGATGGCACCTTTGTAGCCGGGGTCTATGTCGGCTCTATAGACTTCAACAACCAGGGTGCCTACGACAACTACGACTTCAACCGGGACGGCAACCAGGATCTGGTGGCATCCACGTATAGTAGCCGTAAAATCTACTACTATCCGGGCAACGGCGACGGCACCTTTGGGACAGCGGTTCTAATCAACCCCTCCAACACCCCGGGTAATATCTTGGGTATCTCAGCCCCCCCCGGAGCACCGCCTGTCGGCGACCCCATTCCATGGATCACCCCTGTTCCCTATACCGGAAACAAGGGGGATACGGTAAACCTGAGCGGTGAATTTTCTACCGATGACGGCAATATCATGGACTACAGCTGGAATTTTGGTGATGGCAACACCGCTACCGGCATGAACGTATCCCACGCCTTCCCTAATCTAGAGGATAACTATACCGTCACCCTGCAGGTAACCGATAATGATGGCAGGATAGCCATCAGCAGTGGACGGGTGACACTGCTCGGCGATACGCCGGTGGCAGATGCGGGTGGCCCCTACACCTTCGGTGAAGACTTTGCTGTCGCCGGCATCTATAGCGTGCCATTAGATGGCAGTGCCTCTTCAGACGATGGAGCAAATCCACTACAGTTTGATTGGGATCTGGGCAACGGCCTTAACGAAACCTTTGACTCACCTGATCTGCACCCTGGCTTGTGGGCATCCAGCGGCGCAACCATAAGTAGCGGTGAAGCAGTGGTTACCGGCGCCTATGGCTGGAATAATCGCTACCTGGTAACCAATCAGCAGTACCAGCGTGTGGCAGGCGCCTCCTTTACCGGTCGTGTTGGCACGGCCAGTGCTACAGACATGATGTGGGGACTCAAGAACACCGGTAACAACTACCACTATAACCAGTACCCCTACGCCATCCATTTCGCCAACAACGGCTGGATCTATATCTATGAAGATGGCTACAGTCGAGGCAACAAGGTCACTTATACAAGAGGGCAATCCTACGATCTGCGTATCGACCTTAAAGACGGCCTTGGCGCAACCTATTACTACCGTCTGACCGGCGCGCCGGACTGGACACTGCTCTACGACTCCAGCCACTCTACCCTCTCAACCTTCCGCTTGGGGGCTGTGGTTTACCAAACAGCTATCCATCTGGATAATTTTACTGCCCCAAGCCAGACCTCATCAGAAGAGCTGCCAAATGCAACCTATCCAGAGGGGGCTTACAATATCTCCCTGGCGGTTACCGATGTAGTTGGGCAGAGCGACAATGACAGCACCACGGTAAGCCTCACCCATGGCGCTCCACCAGTGGCACACCCTGGCGGCCCCTATACCCCGGGTGAGGCGCAGGCCAGCTGTGGTAACTACACCGTGGCCTTCAATGGCAGCAGCTCCAGTGATGATTCCGGCCGTATCTATCGTTATGACTGGGATTTTGGTGATGGCACCACAGGGAATGGTGAAACCCCCAGCCACACCTATGCAGCCGGTGGCCCGGTACCCAGTAACTACACAGCAACCCTGGTCGTTACTGACCATGCCCTGCAACAGAATATGATAACCACCACTGCCTCAGTAACCCCAACCCCTGGGGCTCCACCTGTTGCCGATGCTGGCGGTGATTACAACGTGGATGAAAGCGCTGCAAACGCCGGCCTGTGGACGGTAAATTTCAACGGCAACAGCAGCAGTGACGACACCGGGCTGTGTGATTTTGCCTGGACCTTCGGTGACGGAGGAACCGCTACCGGGGCCACGCCCAGCCATCAGTACAGTGCTGCAGGTGACTATTCGGCCAGCCTGACCGCGCGCGACCATGCCCTGCAAAGCCATCAGATCAACTTTACCGTGCACGTAACGGTCAACGATCCTCCGGTAGCAGACGATGGCGGGCCCTATACCGTTGATGAGGGGGCTGCCCAAGGGGGACAATGGACTGTAGGCTTCGATGCCGGCAGCTCTACCGATGACAACGGGATCTGGAAATACGAGTGGGATTTTGGCGATGGAAGCAACGGTACAGGTGCAGCACCAACCCATATCTACACGGTTCCAGGCACCTATGATGTCACCCTGACCATTACTGACAATGGCCGCCAGACCAATAGCACAACCACTCAGGTTACAGTAGGGCTCAACAACCCACCCGTTGCGGATGCAGGACCGAACCATATTACCGAGGTAGGACTGCCGGTAACCCTGGACGCATCAGGATCCACGGATGACTTTGGTATCTACTCCTTCAACTGGAACTTTGATGTAACTGAAAAGTGGGCTCACAGCGGAGCCAGTATGATCAGCAATACCGCACTGGTTACTGGCGCTGGAAACTGGGGCAACCGCTACCTGGTCTCCCTGGACACCTTCCCACGCGTAGCCGGTGAATCCTATACCGGGCGCGTTGGGACTGCTGCCGGAAGCATCCATATGATGTGGGGGCTCAAAAATGACAGCAGTAACTACCACTACAACCAGTTCCCTCATGCGATCTACTTCCATGATAACAGCTGGATATACATCTACGAGAATGGTTCCAGCAGGGGGAACAAGGTCACCTATACCAAGGGCGAGGCATACGATGTCCGCATCGATGTAAAGGCTGTCGGAGCAACCTACTACTACCGCCTGGCAGGCACTGGCAGTTGGATCCTGATCTATGACAGCAGTTATGCCTCCAACTCTCCACTTCGTATCGGGGCAACCGTCCACACAGGGGGATTTGAATTTTCAGACTTCGTGACCCCCACCGGGGTTATACCCTTGATCTTTGAATCAGGCGCCACACGGGCAGTGGTTGATACAACCTACCTGGCTCCTGGGGTTTACAACCCAACGGTAACGGTCACCGACAATGCCTTGCAGACCGATACGGACAGCACCACGATAACGGTGCTACTCGGTGATCCACCTGTAGCCAACACAGGCGGCCCCTACAGCACCAATGAGGACATCCCTACCCGCTTTAACGGCCGTGGTTCCTCGGATGATTTTGGCATCAAAACCTATACCTGGGATTTTGGTGACGGCTCTGCCACGCTAACATCTCGCAATCCTTGGGCCGATCACCGTTATACGGTTGCAGGAGGTTACACCGCCACCCTGACCGTTACCGATTTTGCAGGTCAAACCAACACCAAGAGCACCAGCGTAGCCGTAAGCCCCGACCCAGTGGTGACTGCGGTACCCTGGCGCTTCTCGGGTGGGATCGAGGTGCCCCACGACAGCTGGAGCGGCAAAGAGGCCACCCTAAAGGCAGTAGCCTGGTCACTGCACGAACCCCTAACCTACACCTTGGATTTTGGCGATGGCTCAGCCCCCGTCTCCGGCACCGTCAGCAATAAACGCTTTATCCAGACCAAGCACACCTATACCGGCGTCAATGGTCAACCCTTTATTGCCACCATCACCATAACTGATGCAAATAGCGTAACCGTAAGTGACAACTATCTGCTACGCCTACGAGCCAGGTCACTGGACATCGAGACCAATATCGCCATCGACAACGGGCTCTGGTACCTGCATGGACAGCAGTCACGCAGTGAAACCAACGGCTTTCTCTATGGAGAGTGGTCTTATAGCGGCTACACCGCAAGCTCGACGGCCTCGGCCACTCAGGCCTTCGAGATCAACGGTCATCTAGAGTTGGGTGATGTACGTGAAAACCCCTATGTGGAGACCGTGAGCCGAGGCCTGCACTCCATGTACACCAAGCTTTCCACTACCGGCATATCACCGCAGACCTATGGAGACCCCGACAGCAATGGTAACCACATCGGTATCGGCGTAAACAGCGGGCGCTCTCCCTATGAAGGCGGCATGGTCATGGACGCCATTGCAAGCTCCGGCTCTCCCACTACTTTTGCTGATACCGGGGTGTCCAACGTAAGAAACCGCACCTACCAGGAGATTGCCCAGGATATGATCGATCAATATGCCTGGGGGCAGGATGATGACTCCCGTACAGGTGCATGGCGTTATGGCTGGAATCAGTGGCCGGATAACTCCGCTGCCCAGTGGGGTGCTATTGGGGTATTGGCGCTGAAACATGTTTTCAACCTGGATATGCCCCAGTGGGTAAAGGATCGCAACAATGTCTGGCTGAACTACAGCTTCAGCGGTGCAGGCTTCGGCTACACCGGCCCCGGAACCGGCCAGGCACTGACCCCATCCGGTCTGGTTCAGATGCCCATGGATGATCTGGAGACCTCAGATCCCCGCTGGATCGCCTCCGAAAACACCATCACCAATAACTGGAACAGCTGGTATAAGGGGAACTGCAACTACTACGCACTCTTTGCCCTCACCAAGGCAATGCGTCTGGCACTGCCTGGCCCAGTGGTAAATCTCACCGGAACAGGCACATACAACGGACTGGACTGGTTCAACGACCCCATATCCGGCATTGCCCGTACGCTGATCGATGACAATTTTGCGACCAGCAACGGATCATTTGCTGGTATCTGCGGCCATGCAAGGGGTAATCTGGCCAATGCCTGGGGCGTCATCATGCTCACCCCCACCCTGTTTGTACAGCCACCTGTGGCCGATACAGGTGATGATCGGGTATGGGGGGTGGATGTGCCTATCACCTTTGATAGATCAGGATCATTCCATCTGGATCCATTCCGCAGCATCGTTAAATATGAATGGGATCTGGACGGTGACGGAAGCTACGACACCTCTGGCAGCAGCCCGACAGCCGCCTACACCTACACCGCAGCAAACTGCCCGGGTAGCGTGCTGCCCTGCAATATCACGGTAAGACTACGGGTAACAGATAATAATGACCCGGCACGGAGTGACACGGATACGCTCACGCTGATTGTAGCCGTACCGCCACATCCCCCGGTAGCCGATGCCGATGGCCCATACAGCTGTACTGCAGGAATCCCCTGCACCCTGGATGGCTCCAGTTCATTTGATATCGACCCCACCGACTTCATCACCGAATGGCAGTGGGATCTGGACAACGACGGCCAGTTTGACGATGCCACCGGCAAGCAGCCTGTGGTGGTCTTTCCCACAGCTACCACAGCCCCACTGAATATCGGACTGCGGGTACTGGACAATGCCGTAATGCACCCTCAGGGGCAGAAACTGGAAGACTTCGACTTTACCTCCGCAACCGTACTGGCCAACAATCCGCCTGTTGCAGATGCCAATGGCCCCTACACGGTCAATGAAGGTGCCAGCATCACCCTGGATGGCAGCGCCTCCAGTGATCCGGATAGCAACCCCATCACCTACGCCTGGGATCTGGATAACGACGGCCAGTTTGATGATGCCACCGGCCCTACTCCAACCTTTGATGCGGCCACGCTGGATGACGGAACCTACACCATCGGCCTCAAGGTCAGTGATTCCCTGCTGGAGGATACGATTACCACCACGGTAACCGTAACCAACGTGGCACCCGCAGTAAATGCAGGAGCCGATACCACAATCAACGAGGGAGACACCTTTACCCGGAGTAGCTCATTCACCGATCCGGGCAGCAATGACAGCTGGACCGCCACCGTAAACTATGGCGATGGCACCGGCGACCAGCCCCTTGCCCTGAACCCGGACAAGAGCTTCAACCTGAGCCACACCTCCCCCGACAATGGGGTCTTCACTGTAACCGTCACCGTTACCGATGATGACGGTGGCTCCGGTAGCGACAGCCTGACCCTGACGGTAGGCAATGTCACACCCGTCGTGGGCGCAGGGGCAGATGCCACTATTGATGAAGGCAATACCTTTACCCGGAGCGGCTCATTCACCGACCCAGGCAACGACAGCTGGATCGCCACCGTCGACTATGGCGATGGCACCGGCGACCAGCCCCTTGCCCTGAACCCGGACAAGAGCTTCAACCTGAACCACACCTTACCCAACAATGGGGTCTTCACTGTAACCATCACCGTTACCGATGATGACGGCGGCTCCGGTAGCGACAGCCTGATCCTGACGGTAAACGACCTGAAACCGACTGCCGCCCTGAGTGGCGACACCCCGCTCAATGAAGGTCAGGCAGGCAACTACGACGCCAGCGGCTCCAGCTCCAGCCCGGATGCCATCATCGGTTATGAGTGGGACTGGAGCTACGACGGCAGCCTCTTCCAGCCTTCGGGGGATATCGGTGCAACACAGCCCCATACCTGGATGGACAATGGGATCTATACCGTGGCCGTACGGGTCACCGACGATGACGGCAGCACGGACATTGCCACCCTTGTGGTCAATGTCAATGGCGTCGGCCCAGTGGCTCAACTCAGCGGGAATATAACACTCGATGAAGGTCAGACAGGCAACTATGACGCCAGCGGTTCATTCTCAAACCCTGGCAGTATCGTCGGTTACGAGTGGGACTGGAACTACAACGGGAGCAGCTTTAGTCCATCCGGCGACAGCGGTGCAATCAGGTCTCACACCTGGCTGGATAACGGCATCTATACCGTTGCCGTACGGGTCACCGACGATGACGGCAGTACGGATATTGCCACCCTTGCTGTAACCGTAAATGATCTGGGGCCGACTGCCGTACTGAGCGGCAGCACCTCGCTCGACGCAGGTCAGGCCGGCAGCTATGACGCAAGCAGCTCCAGCTCCAGCCCGGATGCCATTATCAGCTACGAGTGGGACTGGAACTACAACGGCAGCAGCTTTAACCCATCCGGCGACAGTGGCACAACACAGACCCATGCCTGGGCAAGTGGTGGCAACTATACCGTTGCCGTGCGGGTAACCGATGACGACGGCAGCACCAGCATCGCAACCCTGCCGGTAACGGTGCAGGATCTCTCCATACCACCAACACCACCGATCGACGATCTGTATGCCCGTGCCAAGGACAGCAAACTCGATTTGGTATGGACACCCAAGTCCGGGGCAACAGGTTACAATGTCTATCGCAGCACTACCCTGGGAGGGCCATATACGCCCATAGCCACAAACCACCAGTGCGACTACTGTGCCTATGCCGACTTTGGCCTGACCAACGGGACAACCTACTACTATGTAGTCACCTGGATCAGTGGCGGACTGGAGTCGGCCTACTCCAACGAGGCCTTTGCCACACCACAGGCAAGGAGACGCAGACGCTAATCCTTACCAAGCAGTGATTGAACCTCCGGGGTGGTGCGATTTCGCCCACCCCGGCAATCTATTTTAAAGACCGCCCTTCTATGAAAATCCATCTCCTGACCACGATAGCAGTTGCCATTGTTGTGGCGTCATGCAGTGACAGCGGAACAAACAGTTCCGGGAATACAAACAAACCTACAGAGTCAAAGTAGATCCAGCTACCCCCTGTCCAGAATCCTATTGCTGTAACCACGCAGGAAAAACCCATACCTCAGAAAAAGGTTGAGAAACTCAAGATTGATATGGCGGAGCGCCGGGTATTTCTACCCGGTGAGGGCTGGATATCGGCAGAAGCATTCCAGGATATTTACCATAACCACCCACAAAAACTCCCGGCAGAGATGGACTTTGAACAGGTACATGAACTCATGGATTTGATCGAATCAGAGCAGGCACTCACCGATAAGCACAGCAGTCTGGCAGAGGAAAACGGCGACCCGGCAGTAAGTGAGGATCTCACAGAAAAGAGGGGCTATCTAATAAAAACAGATGATACAGGCAATCTGGCAAAAATAAGCGATGATCCAGCGAAAGCACTTACCCAGTCCGCTCCCGCTATCGGAACACCCACAGAGCCTCAAAATCAACCATAACCGCTGAGCTATGGGCCGTTTTTGGATCTGCCATTTCTACTGCTCAATCGCCATACGGACCACGCCACTACGGGTAACAACATCGGTATAACCAATCCCGGGCCAAGCAGGGCATCCGGGATCAGTGCAGCGCCATTGCCCGCCAGAACCAAGGCATAGATGGCATTACCGACACCGCAGGCAATTAGAAAATGCCCCGGAGGCATGCGCCCTGCCCCCGCAGCAAAGGTAACCGCCTCGGCAAGAACCGGCACAGGCCGACTGATGAACAGGATCAACAGGGTAGGCGTCTCAGGCAGCTCACGACCCAGGCGCGAGAGCAGCAACCGCCCAGCAAGATATCCAATCAGATTACCCAAAACCAGTCCACTCCATATCCAAAGCACTCCCGGAAGAAAGCCCAGCCTGGCACCCAGCAGGGTACCAACAATGCTGGATGGGATGGGCAACAGGATATCCGCCATCAGCAACCCGGCGCCGGTCAGGCCAAACAGCAGGGCGTCATCTCCACTTGCAGAGAGCCACCTCTCGCCCGGCAGTTCACCAATAACCAGAAATGGGATAATCGGGATCAGCAAGGCAAAAACAATAAGCAGAACATTGCGCATAGATATGGTTACCGTTACGAGATGTTATTATTCTAGGATTATGACTCCATCCGGTTTTTCCCATATTATATCGACTGCGATGATATAACATAGGCATTTCCATAGGGGTTCAAGTATGCATCAAGACCACAATCCGGGGATTAACCCAGCCCCTCTGATAGCATTAACCACCCGTTATTGGGAATCACAGCTATTTCTCACCGCCAACCGGATCGGTCTGTCTCATCTGCTGGATAAAGAGGCAAAGAGTACCGCAGAGATAGCCGCTGCACTGGGGTTGAAACCCCGCCCTACCCGTCTGCTGCTCAAAGCCTGCGAGGCGCTTGGACTGCTGAAGGAAGAGCCGGATGAGTGCTTTGCCAATACCTCTTTAACTGCTGCATTCATGGTGCCGGGAAAACCGGCCTATCTTGGTGATGCAGTGCGTTATGCCGATAACCTCTACACCGCCTGGGGCAACCTGGAGCAGGCGCTACGTGAAGGAAAACCGGCCATAGCGGCAGAGAGCTACCTGGGCAGAGATGAAGAGAAGACCCGTGCATTCGTATACGGCATGCACAACCGGGCGCTCGGGATCGGCAATACCATGGTACAGATGCTGAATCTGAAGGGGCGGCAACAGTTGCTGGATGTGGGTGGAGGCCCCGGAACCTACTCGGCACTACTGACACGGCAAACCCCAGGGCTGCACGCCGTGGTGTTGGATCTGCCCGATGTGGTCGCCATTGCCCGAGAGATCATCGGCTCCATGGGCGCCGCAGAACAGGTCACCACCCTGGCCGGGGACTACAAACAGACCCCTTTCCCGGCAGACAACGATGTGGTGCTGATCTCCGGAGTCTTTCACCGCGAAACCGAAGCAACCTGCAGAGAGCTCATCCGGCGCGCCGCAGATGCGCTTCAGCACAATGGGCTGCTGGTAATCAGCGATATCTTCACCGATGCGGGGGGTGCAGAGCCTGCATTTGCCACCCTGTTCGGACTCAACATGATGCTCTCCGCACCGGATGGCGGAGTGCATGCCGATGCCGATGTGGCCGAATGGATGGCATCAGCCGGCTTTGACTCTATCCAAACCCTGCTCTTTCCTCCCCCCATGCCCCACCGTATGGTAATAGGGATTTTACATTCATATCCATCGGAATCCTCATGAAAAGATTAACCATTCACCTGCCATCACTACCTTTCCTGCTGGCCTTCCTGCTGCCGGCATCTCCCCTCCTGGCAGAACCCCCATCAGACCCGGCCGCCATGCTCTCCCACCCCCCAGCGGCACAGCAGCCAAAGGCCACCCGATTGGATGATGGGCAATATGCCATAGGGGCCATCCATGTTGACCAAAAACAGGGGGAGTTGCAGGTTCCCGGAAAGGTGATCCGGATCAAACCGCCACTTGAGTTTTTGGCCGTTACCCAGGGGGGACTCAAGGCCTATGAGAGCATGCTGGAACTTGAGAGTGACGCCTTTGAATTCAATCTTGCATGTATCATGCTGGGGCTTGATGCAAAGGGTGCGCAGGGGGCTGAGCACCATTTTGATCCCAGACTCATAGAGGGGGCGCCGGTCAAGATATGGGTAAGCTGGCAACGGGATGGCAAAATAATCCGCCTGCCGGCAGCCAGGATACTGGGTGGCAAAGGGGCGAAGTCCGCCTCTGAGGAGTGGGTCTATACCGGCTCATCCTTCTCACCCAAAGGAAAATACATGGCCGCAATGGATGGTGCCCTGATCGGATTTGTGCATGACCCCGCCTCCATCATTGAGCACAAACAGGGGCTGGGGTTGGGTGACTACGGCGCAATAGGTGACGAAAACAATACCATCGCACCACCTGTGGGTACCGCCATAACGCTTATCGTCAAAAGGGTGCGATAGAGGCGCATATTGCTGCCATGATACCCGTCCAGAGCCTCCATTTTCGCCTGCTCTTTCCATTTTCCATGGCCCTGATCCTGGCCATCGCACTGGCTTGGTGGATCGCCACCTCCATGCTGACCAGCACACTCGAGAATCGTTTGGAAAGACAGCTCGTGCATGCCGGAGAGGTACTGGCCAACGGTGAACTTCCACTCACAAAAGAGCTCCTGCAGCGCCTGAGCCGCCTGCTGAGGGCAGACCTCATACTGATCCAGCCAGATGGCAAATTTGCCATATCAACCCTCGATGACAAATCTAACATAGCACCCGCATTGGCCACACATTGGCGTTCAGCACTGAGTCATACAAAAGCCACCATCGTTCAAGAGAGAGGCGCCCCCTTTATGCTGGTCACCCAGCAGCTGTCCGAGAGCCGTGACCCCCGCTATCTGGCAGTTGCCGTGGTCGCATCTCTGGACAACATTCAAAATGCCGCCAGTAGTACCGCCCGATGGCTGGGCACTGCCGCACTCTTTGGAATCATCATTCTGGGCTGGGCAGGCCACAAAGCGATCCTGGGCATTACCCAGCCGGTGCAGAAGCTGGCGCAGATGGCCGACCAGATCGCCACCGGGCGCCGTGAAATCCGGGTGGATATCGGACAGGCCAATGAACTCGGTGTACTGGCAAATGCACTGAACACGATGGCAGAGCGGTTGCAGGTTTACGAACGGGAGATCGCCGAGCAGAATCGCCTGGCAGCACTGGGCAGCATGGGGGCACGGATTGCCCATGAAATCCGCAATCCACTGACCGCAATCAAGCTGGAGTTGCAGCTTCTGGCCGAATCACTCCCCAGCGAACAACGGGGCACAGCAGATGCCCTGCTGGATGAGGTCAGACGCCTGGAACTCATTGCCACCAGCGCCCTTCAGGTCGGCCAGGGAACCCATCTATCCTGCAGACCAACCGATCTGAATGATCCGGTGAGCGAGGTCACTCGACTGTTCAAAACCCAATTTGATCACCGTAACATTCAACTGGAGAGTCTCCTGAAAAAGGATCAGCCACAGGTACAGGTTGATCCTGATCGCATCAAACAGGTTCTGGTCAACCTGCTGGTCAACGCCGGGGATGCCTTGGCGGAGGGGGGCATCATCCGGGTTGGGACAGATAGAGGGCCAAACGAGGTGCTGTTTTGGGTGGAGGACTCCGGTCCGGGCATCCCTGCCAAACATCGTGCGACCCTCTTTTCTGGCGCCAGCAGCAGCAAGCCAGGCGGGCTGGGTATCGGCCTGAAACTCAGCAAAGAGCTGGTGGAGCTGCAGGGAGGAGAGATCCAGGTTGAGGAGAGCAGTCTGGGCGGCGCCCGATTTGTAGTCAGATTTCCTGTGGAGAAGAGGCCGTGAACAAGATTCTGGTCGTAGATGATGAGCATGCCATCTGCCAGGCATTTTCAAAGATCCTGCAGTTGGAGGGACATACCTCGCTGATCGCCGCCAACGGCAATGAGGCCCTGGAACTGGCGCGCAGTGAGCGGCCCGATGCCGTATTTATGGACATCCAGATGCCCGGTGCCGATGGCCTGACCGCCCTCGAACAGCTACAGGCCGAGTTTCCGGATCTGCCGGTAATTATCATGACCGCCTATGGCACGATTGATACGGCAATGAAAGCGATGCAGCTGGGGGCCTTCGACTACCTTGGCAAGCCGGTGGAGCTACCACAGATACGCAGCCTGCTGGCACGCGCACTGCACAAACCTGAATCCACTACAGATGGCTCGACGCCACCCTCCCCGGCAGAACAGGGCACACTGGTCGGTCAGAGCGCCCCTATGCAGGAGGTGTTCAAGCTGATGGGACTGCTTGCCAGAAATGATCTGACTGTACTGATCACCGGGGAGAGCGGCGTAGGCAAGGAGCTGGTGGCCAAAGGCATCCACAGATACAGCAACCATCGGGAAGAGCCATTTGTCGCCATCAACTGCGCCGCCATCCCTGAACAACTGCTGGAAAGCGAGCTGTTTGGACATGAGAGAGGCGCCTTTACCGGGGCATCGGAACGCCGCATAGGGCACTGTGAAATGGCCGGAGAGGGCGTACTCTTTCTGGATGAGATCTCCGAACTACCCTATCCGCTGCAGGGGAAACTGCTCCGGGTACTCCAGGAACGCAGCTTTGAGCGTGTTGGAAGCAGCCTCTCCATCCCGCTAAAAGCCCGAATCATTGCCGCCAGCAATCAAAACCTGGAGCAAGAGATGAAGGCTGGCCGCTTCCGGGAGGATCTCTATCACCGGTTAAATCTGGTGACCCTGCATATACCGCCACTGCGCAAGCGTGAAGGAGACATCAAACTGCTGGCTCACCATTTTTTGCAGCAGGCCAATCATGAACTGCACAAGGCACTGCAAGGCATCGAAAGCGATGCACTGGAGCTGCTGCGCCAGCACCACTGGCCAGGCAATGTCCGGGAACTCGAACACACAATCAAACGCTCGGTACTGCAGGCCCGGGGGCAGGTACTCTCCCACCATGATCTGGATCTGAAATGCAACAAGCACCCGCTGACAGCACACGACAACAGCACGGAGGAGACAACATACAGCCACCTGGGCAGTGCCGCACGCGCTGCATTGAACCAGCTCTGCAGTGACGATCAGCAGGATGCCCCGTTTCATCGACTGGTCAGCTTCATCGAGCAGGAGTTGATTGATGAGGCACTGCGGCTCTCGGAAGATAATCAGGTCACCGCCTCCCGGCTTCTCGGCCTGCATCGTTCAACACTGCGTAAAAAGATGCGCAATCGCTGACCTGAAATTGCACAGCCCAGCAGGCAGCCTGGCGCATCTTATGCAAGATACTGTTGTAATTGAATAATTCACACAAAAAACCCGCCCTGGCAAACCATTGCTGTACAGTACCAATACAGCCGCACCGCATTTCAGCACTTCACCCCACGGGCACGCCAGTTATAACACCATGATTTATCTAAAGAATAATGGAATTCTCGAACATTTAAAGTATTGGCCCAATATATGCCTCGTTATTCGCAAGTGAAACCAAACGCTTGAATTATGGTTTCCGATTAGCCTGATCCATTCTCCTCCCAGTCAGGCTAATGAGCATGCCAGCCTCCCCCATAGTTATACTGGCAGATGCAAACAGACAGGAACGGCCGTGTATCTACGGATACACGGCCCTACTGTACCAACCGGTGCATGCTCAGAAAAGCAAAACCAAGTATACTCCGGCATGATTAGCCTATATGTAGTACAGGTGGTATATGGCTGGTCACACCAAGGGAGAGAAGTAATGAATCAAAGCAGTACCAATAAAGTTGGCGTCTGGATAGCGGGGGCACATGGAGACATTTCGGCCACACTGATCATAGGCACATTGGCACTGACCAAAGGGCTAATCTCTCAGGCAGGCATCACCACTGAACTCCCCCCCATGAACCGGCTCTCCCTGGCCAGGCCTGGCGATCTGATTTTTGGTGGCATGGATATTTCAGATCTCTCATTGGTGGATAGCGCCGAGTCGCTCTATAAAACCTCACGCACTCTGTCCCGTGAACTGCTGGATGCCGTTACGGAAGAGCTGGGCATAATCAATGAAGATATTCTGGTAAACAATAATTTCAAATGGAATCCTGCTGGCCCTAATCCCAGCATGCCAACCCTCACAGAACTGGCTGATGAAATAACTAGCGGCATAGACGCTTTTCGGGAGAGACATAACCTCAGTCATGTAGTGGTGGTTAATCTCACCTCATCAGAACCCGAGCCAGAGATTTCATCCCAACATGCCACCATCGAAGGGCTGCAAACGCTCATCAGCAAGAACCGTAAAGATCATATCTCTCCCAGCATCCTGCTCGTCTATACAGCCCTGACCGCCAGTTGCTCCTATCTCAATTTCACCCCGAATTACGGAACCAAACTCGGTGGCATCAGAGCACTGGCCCAGCAGCAATGCCTCCCCTTCTATGGCAATGATGGAAAAACCGGAGAGACACTGGTCAAAACCGCGCTTGCCCCGATGTTTGCCTTCCGCAACCTGCAGGTGCTGAGCTGGGAAGGTACCAACATGCTGGGCAACAACGATGGCAAGACCTTGCATCAACCGGCCAACCGCGTCGCCAAGCTGCGTAACAAAGGCCATGTTTTAGAGAATATTCTGGGGTACGAACCGCACTCTGGCGTTGATATCAACTATGTCCCTTCACTCGGCGACTGGAAAACCGCCTGGGATCTGATCCACTTCCAGGGATTTCTGGATGTAAAGATGAGTATGCAGTTCACCTGGCAGGGCTGTGACTCCATTCTGGCCGCCCCACTGGTGCTCGATATGGTGCGGTTTAGCGAATTTGCCGCAAGAAATGGAGAGGCTGGCCCGATGCAACATCTGGCCTCCTTTTTTAAAGACCCGATGGATGTCCCTGAAATGGCGCTTCACACCCAGTTTGAACGGTTGCTGAAGTACACCGAAAAGCATCTTTCAAACCAACAGGCGACTACTGCAAGCAGACTGAATCAAGCGGGTTAACGCTCAATGAGAGCATCAATAACATGGATATCACACCTGGTAGTTACCACACTGGGTGCCATTATGATTTCAGCCTCAGTTATCCATACAGCCGGGGATTTCATGCCGCCGGGTGAACAGCTCCTGCTATTAAGTGGCTGCAGCCTGCTCAGCGCTGCTATTGTGCTGATCTCCCATGCCATAGAGCGCCCAACAAATCTGCCTCATCAACTGCTCCAGGCTGCCAGCGCAGGCATCAGCACCCTGTTGGTTGTATGGTGGCAAACACCCTTGTCTCTCAGCTCTCCCATGCTATGGAAGCTGGCGCTCGGGCTATGCCTGCTCACCTTCGCCATGACAGCCATAGCAGGATTACTCACTACTTTAAGTAATAGCCACAACAGCGCCATATACTGGACAATGCTGTTGCTACTGATAACCACCAGCGCCCCACTCTGGCTTGGGCCGGCAGTGGAACCTCTCTATTTAGGAGAGACGATCATCAACGCCATCATCACCACCAGCCCCTTGAGTTATCTCGCCACACTGGCTGACTGGGACTATCTGCGTGGTGAATGGTTTTACCGTCATACACCTTTTGGCGGACTGCGCTTTGACTACCCCTCTATCCCGATAACAAGCCTGGTCTATCTGACTATCGGGCTAACATGCCACTACATCAGCAAGGCAATTGGGCTGCGTCAAACAACAGGTGACAACTGTATAAAACCTCACCCATCACCATCCCTATAGGAGCAATGTAAAAGATGAATCTTGTACGCAAAATAATCACACTTTGCTTTATTTTTATACTTCCATTGTCAACAGTAATAGCTGATGACAACATGGATCCTGCACTAAAAAGCAAAGCCAAACGTGCCGCAGACGAGGGGCTGCACTATCTGCGCCAGACACAGGCTGAAGATGGCTCCCGGTCAAAATCTGTTGGTGTCACCGCACTTGCACTGCGTGCATTTCTGGAAAACCGCAGAGGCTATACGGAAGATGACGGCCCCTTCATCACACGTCCTGTCGCATTCCTGCTCAAGCATGTCAATGAAGACGGCTCCATCAGCGAGACCAATCATAACCGCAACTACAATACAGCAGTGGCCATTACCGCCCTGCAGGCGACCCACAATCCAAAGTATGCGGATATCATCCAGAATGGACAAAAATTCCTTAAAGGACTGCAACTGGACAAAGAAGATGGCTATGAACCCAGCCATAAATACTATGGCGGCATCGGCTATGGCGGTGACGAACGCCCGGATCTCTCCAACATCTACCACGCCCTTGAATCCCTGAAGGCTACCAGCTTTGATGACAAAGACCCCTTATGGGAAAAAGCCATGACCTTCATCTCCCGCAGCCAAAACAACAGCGAGACCAATGATCAGGGCTGGGCCGGTAATGATGGCGGCTTTGCCTATATGCCAGGTTATAGCCCGCATGGCGATGCCGTATCCTACGGCAGCATGACCCACGCCGGACTGCTCAGCCTGCTGTTTGCCGGTGCCGACAAAGATGATCCGCGCGTAAAGGCCTCCTATGAGTGGATCCGCAACAATTACACACTGGATGAAAATCCAGGTGCCAAGAAAAACCAGGGGCTGTTCTATTATTACAATGCATTTGCCAAAAGCATGTATGCCTTTGGCGAAGCCAGGATCACCGACGGCAAGGGAGTCACTCACAACTGGCGTAATGACCTGACAAACAAACTACTGAGCATACATGAGAAAGATGGCAGCTGGGTAAACAGCGATTCACCACGCTGGTGGGAAGGTGACAAAAACCTCTGCACCGCCTGGGTTGTCATCGCTCTGAATCATGTCATTAAAAAACCCTGAGAGGCCTGATTATCTTAAAATGGGAAGATAAACCACCAACTATAGTGAGCCATTTACTCAAACTAACTATTGCCCTGCAGCTGATCTTGATGGCTGTCAACTCATACGCCATAGAGGATATGGCCGTCAAGATCACCCCTGCCTGGGAAGGGCGCATTCAATCAGGAAACACCACTGAACTAGGCATACAGATCATCTCATCCCGGGGTGGTGACTTCAGGCTCACGCTAAAGGGGGGTAACCTCATAACCCATCATGCTGGAACCCTGGAGGCTGACATGCCATTGAGACTCTGGATTCCGGTACGCCCCGCTTCCAATCAGCCATTAGCCATTGAGATCTATCGTGCGGGAAATCTTGCCTTTCAGCAACAACTCAACTTTATACCCAGCCAGCAGGGATTCTACGCAACAACCCTGGCTGCACCCTTGCCAGATAGCACTGACAAAAGCCGGCCGAATATCACTTTTGTGCCGGATGAGCTGCCAAGAACAGACCAGGGTTATGGCTCAATCCAAACACTGGTACTAACGCCCTCTAATTTAGCCGATCTTGATAAAGCGCAGACATTGGCCCTCAGCAGTTATCTATATGCATGCAAAGAACTACTGCTGATCAATGCCAACAACGATCTGCTCAATCAACTACGCCACATTGCCGGCTGCAATGGGCGCGCCATTCATCTGTTTCAGGCAAAGCCAAAAAACAGGGTTCACTATTCATCACCATCGACGGGAGCGTTACAGGCTTTACTGCATGAGACAAAAAAGCAGAACCCCATCGCCACCCTCTCTCTCTTCTTCGGCTGCTACCTCGGCATTCTGTTACTGATGCTACGCGCCACTCGCAAACCCGCCCTACTGCTCATCATACCAACACTGGGCACTATCACCCTGGTTGCAGCTTGGACACTGCAGGAAAACCATACACGCCTGGCAAGTTGGTCTGAAGTAGAGAGCGGCAGTCAACAAGCCAATTTTTCAGCACTGTTGAGTGTAGAAGGGTTAAATGTTGATCGTTATCATCTACAGTTATCCAGGGCATTGGGGCTACCACAACCATCGAACAACAGAACCATTGAACTGAAATTCAATCAACACCAACCATCCACTGAGCAACTGACACTCACTACCCAACCGCTTATTCATGATCGGTTTTTGTTTCAGGGGTCGTTTCCCGTTCCATACAAACTCTCGTTGATTACAGATGAGGCTACGCCTATTGTCATTAATCACGGGGACAAGACTGCCACCGGAGCAATGCTATATTGGCAAGACAAAATCCTCGCTGTACCCCCTTTAGCACCGGGCAGACAGTGGACGCCAACCAGCACAGATACTATAGAAATATCCAGCACTTTTCATTCAATGATCAGAGCACGTACCATCTCTGATAGCGCAGCACTTATTCTACCCTTTACACTCAAAGAGGCCGGGTTATTACCTTCGCATGTACAGGAGTCAGGATGGTTACTGATCAGGCCAGCCACATGAGAGAGCTTCAGCATAGTGTTTGGGCAGGGGTGGCCTATACCTTGCCACTCCTGATCTGGAGTCTACTCCAGTTGCAAAACGTGGTAGGGAGTGAGTCCACCTTAAATACATTGCAGAGCAGCATCAGCGTTGCAGTTATCATCCAGGCCATTGTTGTCTCTCTGTATATACCTCGGCTGCAGGGCAACGCCACATCAGGTGAAACCCTCTCCGCCATTCTGATGCTGATCAGCATACCCTGGCCATTTTTTGCATTGGCCTGGTTGGTGGGCGCCATCACTATCAACACTATCTCTGTCTCTCAAGGCGGTCTTATTTTATATGCGCTGCTACTGTTCGCTGCAACCCGGGCTTTGATTCACATCAATCTTCAAAGCACCAACAAAAATCTTGTGCTCTCCGGACTTCAGTTGACTGCCATCACTCTTGTCATCCTCTTTCCATCGGAATGGATAATGGAGGCTGGATTGTGAACGCCTATAACGAAGCCAGTCTGACGCAACTTATACGCCAAACCAGAAATCACCTCTGGAAGGAATCACTGCTGCACAGCATAAATACCAGCCTTTGGATATCCGCCACACTGGTGATAATAACAGGTATTGGACACCTTTTTTTGGCATGGCCAAATATGCATCAGGCTGGACTTGTTATGGCCTTGCTTCCGCCACTGCTAGCGTTTCTATTTTGTCTACTGTTTCAGAGACCCGGTATGGAAGCAGCATCCCGCACTGCCGATAGATGGTTTAATGCCGATTCACTGTTACTGTCGGCCTGGGATCTTATACAGCACCCCACTCCCCACTCTGCCACTGGCCAACTGGTTATAAGGCGGGCACTGAAAAAAACATCCACTTGGCAATCACAGATTAAAACACATTCTGCGATGGTATTTCCCCGTTCGTCAGCTCTGGCTGCTACAGGCATGCTGATTGGAGCAACCTTGCTGTCACTACCTGGCGGAACACAACAGCTGCAAGACCAATCCAACACTCAATTTGCCAGCGCAAAACCGATTGAAACAGCAAACCCATTGGCCGATATCGCCCGCTCTTTTAGCCAGCCATCCAAGCCGATACCAGACTTAAATGCAGCGACAAAAAACAATAATGCCAATGCTGTCACCATGGATACCATGCCCCGGAACAGCGCAGGCAAAAAGGAGGAATCAACGTCCGCTCCAGAGACAGAGCAGCAGGCCCATCATCCCTTGCCATCAACTGACCGGATCTCAGCAGCAAATCAGATCGACAGGGATGGAGGCACACCAATAGGAACGCCATCGCACTCCAGCAGTCAACCACACAAAGCAGACAAGCAAAAACATGATATAGCAGGGAGTACCAAGGCCATTGAAGGTATCCAGCAAACATACGACAAGGCTGGCACTTTGGCTGTCTCAACCATCCAAATTAAACGCCGTGCCGATGCTGATGACAGCCGTTATTCCACTCACCACCAAGGGGCACCACTTGCCGATTTTAATCTTCCAACACAACCAAGCGCAGCAGGAAGAGCCGTAGTCGCTGCCGAGATTGGGAACACCCCTCTCTATCCAGGGCATTTCAACCTATCTCAGCAACACCTCATCGCACAGTACTTTCAAAATCTGCATTCAGGAGCAGAGAAATGACAGCAGAGCCTCATTCAATTGAGACAGAGTTCAAAACCGCCCAGCAGGATTTCATCCAACTGCAAACGGCATTAGAGGCAACCATTGTAGGCCAGCAACAGCTTATTACAGAACTGCTGGCTGCCATATTCGCAGGCGGCCACGTTCTGCTTGAAGGCCTGCCTGGATTAGGCAAGACCCATCTGGCAAAGGCCCTGGCCACCGCTATGGGGATGAACCTGGGTCGCATCCAGTGTACCCCGGATCTGATGCCCGCTGACATCACCGGCAGTGAACTCCTGCTGCAAAATGAGGCTGGAGGACAACAATTCGAATTTCGCCGTGGCCCCATATTTTCCAGTATGGTGCTGGTGGACGAGATCAACCGCGCCACCCCAAAAACCCAGGCGGCACTGCTTGAGGCCATGCAGGAGGGCCAGGTAACCCAGGCAGGTCAACGCCATCTCCTGCCCTCTCCCTTCTGGGTGTTGGCAACTCAAAACCCGATTGAGATCGAGGGCACCTACCCCCTGCCGGAGGCACAGCTGGATCGTTTTCTTGCCAAGATCAATATCCACTACCCCGATGCTGACGCCCTGCTCAGGATGATCGACATCTCACTGGATGATGAGCCTGCTGAACATATAGGCGTCATACTTCAGCCGGAGAGGGTGCAGCAGATTATGGCACTCATCCAGCAGTTGGTGATTGCCACACCACTCAAGCAGGCTGCCGTCGACCTGATTCTGGCCACACACCCAACACCAGGGGGCAGCCCCTCTTCAACTGCCAGACACTTCCGATACGGTGCAAGCCCCAGGGGGTTGCAGGCGCTGCTACGCATGGCCAGGGTTCACGCCTTTATCCATGGTCGCGCCCATCTGGCGCTTGAAGATATTCGTCAGGCAGCCATTCCCGCACTTAGGCACAGAGTCTTGTTAAACATTGAGAGTGAGCTTGATGGTGTGGATATAGACAGTGTATTAACAGAACTCATCAATCAATGGGAACACCAGCAGTAGCTCACCCGCTCAGGGCACTCAATCAAGCCGAACTGATTCGCCTGGCGAGGGTCGCTGATCGTCTCCTTTCCGGGCGCCCCAAGATCACCCCCGGCAATCGACCACACAAGCTGCGGGCGGGGCACGGCATTGAGTTTCTCGATCACCGGGCATTTATGCCTGGCGATAACCCGCGCGATATCGATTGGCGTGCAACAGCACGTAGCCGTAACCCACAAATCCGCCGGTTTCGTAATGAGACATCATCCGACTGGTTTATCTGCCTGGACCGCAGTGCATCAATGAGCCTGGGCAATGGCAGGAAATGGGCACTCGCCGTGCAACTTACCGCTGCCCTCGCCTATCTGCTGATACACTTGGACAATCGGGTCGGCCTGCTCACCTTCAGTGATCGTGTCGATGGATTCAAACCACTGGGGCGCGGCCATCATGCCTACGCTGCACTGTTGCGTCTACTGGAGTCAACCCACCCCAGAACATCAGGGGGCGGCACGCTGCTCAACGGCTGCGCATCACAGTTGCAAAGCGGCAGCCAGATCATTGTCATCAGCGACTTTCTGACCGCTGACAGTCTACAACCTGGACTCAAACTTCTTGCAGGAATCGGAGAGGATCTGCATGCAGTGCAGGTACTGGACGAGAATGAAACCCTGCTCCCACAATCCGGGGCTTTATCTTTGCGTGACATTGAAACCAATGAAAAGATCAGCATCCACCCCACAGCAGAGGTTCAGAAACAGGCGGAACAGCAGTTAGCCAACCTCATCAAAAACCTGCAACTGCATTGTCAAAAGCACCAGATTGCCTTTACCTCCTGCACCACCGCAGATAACTGGAAGAGCATTCTGCTTGAACACCTGACATCATTGGGGCTGTTCAATGCCAAGCCTTGAGTCACCGCTTTGGCTGCTTGGACTGCTTGCTGTTCCATTGGTGTGGTGGATACACAGGTTCCGCAATCAGGGGGTTGACCTGCCCGTCTCCACCGTTGTTTTATGGCGAAACATTAGCTGCCCGGAAAGCAGAGGCCATAGGCTGACCACAGCCGATCCACTCTGGCGACAGCGGGCAATCATCATCACCGCTATCGCGCTTGCCCTCACTGCACCTGCCTGGGATTCACTGTCCAACCGTACAGTTGATGCCTGGTTCGATCATTCACTGAGTATGCATACAGTTGAAGAGAGCGGGACACGCATTGAACTGGGAATCCAGCAGCTGCTCAATACGCTCGATGCAGAGGGGATAAGCCAGGCCACAATTCACTCTCTGCAGGATCATTCCCGCAGCCTGCAATTCAAGTCTCAAACCGCCATACAAAACAGAGAGGCACTTCAGGCATGGTTAAGTGCCGCCCCCCAAACAATCTCCAGACCACTGCCAGGCCCAACCCTGCCTGAGCATGAAACCTGGCTGGTAACCGATGGTGCCGACAACAGGCTGCAGGGTTGGGTAAACAGCACCGGAGTACAGCAAATTATTCAGGTTGGCAGCACGACAGAGAATGCAGCGCTCACACGGCTCTCTGTTCGTCCTTCACTGACTCAAGTGGGTTTTACAGGCATCGCCAGCATCTCAAATCAAGGGCAAAAAAACGCCACCCGATGGCTACAAATCCGCACACAGGAAAAGGTACTGGGCAGATGGTCACTCACCCTTCAACCCGGTGAAACAAGGCTCCACACTTTCACTGCTCCACTCAATACCCGCCTGATTGAAGCCACACTACTCCAACCGAAGGGCATTACAGGGGATGCCCTTGCAAGTGATGATAGCCTCTCCCTCTCTATCCCGGGCACCGAGGTAGCACTCACCGGAAACTGTGGCAGACCCATGCAATCACTCTTGCAGGCACTTCCCGATATCAGACTCACTGCCACCGCCTCAACATCTTCAGCACTCACTATCGTATGTGCCAGGGAACAGCCATTAACACAGGGCACCACGATCTGGTTCCACACCGGGGGGCAGACCCAACAGGTCAGCAAACCTCCTTTCTGGAAACCATCCGCACAACGGCTCAGCCAGCTTAGCCTGCAGCCGGTACAACTCCTTGCCAGCGACGCTCAAACACCCGCAGTGGGACAGCCACTACTGACTGCAGATGGGACAACGCTGATCTCTTTCCAATCAACACCCAACCGCTTGATGGAAGTTCGCCTGGATATCACTGCACCGCAGCTTACAGAGCACCCAGCATTTCCAGCCCTGGTGACTGGACTCATGGAATTTATGCTGGAGCACAATCTCCCGGGTCGCATCCATACCGTTCAGCACACACTGCAGGAGACGCAAATCACACCCAGGCCACTTCAGATCAACAACAGCATCCGCCCCAATAACCACAGCACGGTGACTTTGGATCTGACAAATTGGTTCATCATTGCCGCTCTGATCCTCCTATTGTTCGATCTTATCCGCAGCAGAGGGATCAGCACGTGAGCTTAAGGATCGCCAGTAGCGGACGAATGCTTGCGCTGACCCTTTTGATTGCGGCGTTATGGAATCCGGTTATGCACTGGGGCCGGCCCGCTATCGACCTGATCCTGCTATCAGATAACTCCAGCAGTATGGAGCGCCATTTCTCCAACCGGATCTGGCGACAGGTTACTGCCCAGGCGCAACAGCTACCCCAAGGCAGCCGCTTTAGCCTGGTACGTTTTGGGGGCAATAACGTGACAGAGATCAGACCTGTAAATATAGACAGCCCTCAGTTTCAGCAACTCCTGGAGAGGCCACAACCACCACGCACCCAGAGGCTTGAGCAGAGTCAGACCAATATTGCACAGGCCCTGCAGAGTACATTACTCACACTCAGCCCTTCACGACCGGCACGTATTATTTTGGCCACAGATGGCAAGGAGACCGCAGGCGACATTAAGCAGACATTGGGGGACTTTAAAAAAAACTCACCCCCTGTTTTCTGGGCCAAACCGGAAAAGACCGCTACTAGAGGCGACGCCTTTATCCGCTCATTACAGATGCCCAGCCAGGCTGCTCCCGGACAACTTATCCCCATCACAGCAGAGCTGGAGACAACCTCAAACACAACAGCTGAACTGCTGCTTCAGGTGAATGGCGAGGATCACCTGCGCAAACAGATCAGACTCACCCCGGATGCGCCACACCTGTTTCAACATCAACTTGCACTACCCCAGGCAGGCGAGTATCAAATTAAGCTCAGCATCATTGCCCCAGATGACCCTGAACCGCGCAACAACCAGTGCACCGGAATCATTCAGGTTTCAGGTCTTGCCTCAGTGCTCTATATCGGAGATGAAAACTCGCCCATTGTTGCCAGTCTTCAAACGGGTGGATGGCGGGTCAGATCGATTGCGCCAGCACACTTTAATCCTGCCCTGCTGGGGGGAAGTGATGTCATTATTCTGGATGACATTGATAGTCAGGCATTGACAGATGAGGCCTGGCGCCAGATTGGAACCCGTGTGCAAAAGCAGGGCACCGGCCTTATCGTACTCGGAGGCGCACACTCTTTTGGCGGTGGAGGGTATCGCAACAGCATCATTGAACAGGCGCTTCCAGTGACCGCAGAGTCACGTGAGCCACTGCCACCAGCCGCAATTATCTTTCTCGTGGATAAATCCGGCAGCATGGATCGCACAACGGAGAGCAGCACACTCAACAGAATGGCCATTGCCCGCCGTGCCGTGCTGGATTCGGTGGAACTCCTGGCCGAAGGTGATCAGGCCGGATTGGTTACCTTTGATATTGAATCGCAGTTGCGCATACCACTGGCTCGGCATCCTGATATCTCAAACCGTTTCAGGCAGGCCTTTACCTTTACACCAAACGGCGGAACACGTCTGGCGTCTGCACTCTCTCAAGCCATAACATTGCTAGAAGAGCATCAGACAGCACAACGTATCATCATACTGGTCACCGATGGTTTTATTGAAGAGAGCACAGCATTCAATGCCATTGCTGAACAGCTCTCCGCAGCAAATATCGATCTCATCGCCCTGGCCATTGGCAGGCAAACAGAAACAGCCATCTTGCAACATCTTACCTCTATCAATCAAGGATTGTTTCTGCCCGTTAAGGAGATCGCCTATCTTCCCCAGCTGATGCGCGGTGAGGTTTTAAAGCGCCGTTCAGCCATACAGAAGGGGCCAATTCAACCCTTGGTAAAAAACCCTCTTCCATTTTTGATGGAAGAACGGATCCAGTGGCCAGCACTGGATAGCTATATGGTCACAAAAGAGCGTGATCATGCACAGGTATATCTCACCTCGGCAGAGGGCGATCCTCTGCTTGCCAGCCACTTTTTTGGGGCCGGCAGGGTGACCGCCCTCCCCAGTGGCCTTGGTGACTGGGCAAGAAATTGGCATCAATGGCATTACTGGGGACGTTTTCTGGGTGAACTGGTGGAGTGGAGCAGCAGCCACCATGCCAATCCAATTCTGCATATTGAACACCGGATTATTCAGAGCAATATAGAACTCCAGATAGATGCCGCATCCAATAGCATGGATTGGCAACATGACCCACAGCTTACCATTCAGGTGCTTGACCCAGCTGGCCGGACAACCAGACTACAGGCAGATCTGGTCGCACCAGGACGCTATCAGGTTACCTTCCCCACCCATATTGCAGGGCGCTATAGCACTGTGGCACAACAAGGTGACCAACTTGCTCAGCATAGTTTTATTTACCAACCACTTGCTGAATACGCGCCTTCCACTCTATCTGTCACCCGCATGGATAGTGCTGTGCAATCCGGCGTGCTCATACCCTGGCGACCAGAGGCCATTCAGTCCAGCCTGGAGCAGGAAAAAAGCAGACACTCCTTGCGCTCACTCCTGCTTGCCTTGGCACTTTTTATCTATCTGGTAACCCTCTTTCTGGAACGCAATATTCATCTCCCATTTCTGAGGCATGGCAATGCGACAAAACAACAATAAGATCGTGGTTTGGGACCCTTTGGTACGCCTGTTTCATTGGACACTTGTCATCGCATGCATAACGGCCTATCTCACCCAGGAAGAGGAGTACGACCTGCATCTTCAAACCGGATACCTGATTATCGGCCTGATCTGCTTTAGAATCATCTGGGGCTTCATCGGTTCAACTCATGCCCGCTTTGGTGATTTTGTCTACCGACCCGGCACAGTCATTGACTATCTTAAAGAGAGCAGAAACAGTCAGGCCAAGCGTTATCTTGGGCACAACCCTGCCGGTGGCGTTATGGTGGTTTTGATGCTGCTCACGCTGCTCACTATTACACTCAGCGGCGTGGCGCTGGATGCCGCAGAAAATCGGGCAGGCCCCCTTGCAGGCAGCCAGCTGTTTCTCTACACCGACATGATCAATATGATTCACAATCTATCCACTCACATTGCAACCGCCATGGTTGTGCTGCACATTCTGGGCGTTATATTCTCAGCAAAGGCACATAACGAAAACCTGGTACTGGCCATGATTACAGGTAAAAAACGGGATCAACAAATCTGATGAAACTCGCCTATAGCACCAATGCCTACACCCGTACTTCACTCATTGATGCTTTAAATTCAATTGCAGGGATTGGCTTTGATGGGGCAGAGATTTTATGCGACCACCCTCATCTTTTTCCTGGTGTAACAACAGAACACGACGTAGAAACCATCAAAGCACTGTTGGAAGAGAAGCCGCTTGGCATCAGCAACCTCAATGCCAACACCGCAAACTGTTACTTCAACCCACTCCCGGCAGAAAATATATTTGAGCCCTCTCTTAGCAGTGCCAATAAAGAGCATAGAGCATGGCGCATCCACTTCAGCCAGGAAGCCATCCGACTGGCCTCCTATTTAGGCGCTCGCTGCATCAGCGTGACATCTGGCCACCCCGGATCAGGCGGATCGCCACAACAGGGATTGACCTATTTTATTGAAAGTCTGCAACAGATATGCAAAGTGGCAGAGAGATACGACATACAGGTTGGCATCGAATATGAACCCGGACTTCTAGTAGAACGCGCTGCTGAGGTGGCCGAGGTGATTGAACAGGTTGGATCACCCCACCTGGGGGTAAACCTGGATATTGGCCACTCCTATTTAAACCATGAAACCGCAGCAGAGGCCATCGACTGCCTGGCGGGGCGCATCTGGAATGTACACGTTGAAGATATTGCCAGCCACAAGCACTACCACCTTGTCCCCGGTGATGGGGATCTACCCATAGCGGATTATCTGAACAGGCTAAAAAATGCAGGATATGACGGCTATCTCACGGTAGAACTCTACACCTTCCCCGATAAACCAGAAGTAGTGGGGCGGCGCGCTCTACAATATCTTCAAAAGCTATAGTTCAGTGTTTGCCCACTATTTTCAACTCCTTCGGCTCCCGGCAGTTTTTACCGTCTGGTCCAACATCATTGCCGCACACCTAATCTCCACCTCAGGCGCTGTTGAGTGGCAAATACTTGGTCTCACACTATGCAGCAGCAGCGCCTTCTATCTGGGCGGAATGGTGCTAAATGACTGCTTTGATCTTGATGAAGACCTGAGAGAACGCCCACATCGGCCCCTCCCCTCAGGCGCTATCCCGATAGACCATGCCTGGAGGCTGGGATGGGGACTCATGCTCACAGGCATTGCGCTCTCGGGACTGGCCGGAACACAACAACTTATCATAGGGGCACTCTTATCACTCTGTGTTATTGCCTACAACGGTTGGCTCAAACATTTTGCTGTGGGCTGTCTGGCTATGGGCAGCTGTCGCTACCTTAATTGGTTGCTAGGCCTTTCTGTGGCGCCACTGACCATTGGCCATTATCTACTGCCCCTGCCCATCCTGCTCTACATCATAGCCGTCACAATCCTAAGCCGCATTGAGACAACGGCTGACCAAACGAGACCCATCACATTATGCATCACAGGCATGACTGCAATGGTGGCAACCATGCCCCTGCTTTATTACCTTGATCTACTCAGTAATCTCTGGCCGCTCATCCCTGGCGCCATCCTGTTTCTGATGATGCTGCAGCTTCTTAATAAACTCTATAGCGAAATGGAACCCACCAACATCCAGCATAGCGTCAAGCTACTCGTAATGGGCATCATTCCATTGGATGCCATTATGGTCTCTGCCGCTGATCCATGGTGGGGAGGATTGATAGTCATCTTGTTACTAGTCCCTGGCCGAATCCTGATCAAGATCGCCAGTATCACTTGACTAGCATATAATGCAGCTTCCACAAGAACTCCAATATCCAGGCGCTATGGAATACCAAACATCCCCGGCCAGCCGGCACAAAGCACAGCTACTGCAAGCCCTTCGTGCATCCGCTTCGGAGCCAGCCATAACCTGGATGGATGCCTCTCTCAAAAAACTTCGTCAAAGCCAGGATCTTGAGAACGATTTTCTCACCCTCTCTGCCATGGCCAGACGCAAGTTAGGCGAAAAGCTCCTGGCTGCAGATACTGAAGCCATTGAGACAGCAGGCGGCCCACTAAATCTGACTCACTGGACATCTGGTGATACAGGCAGGATTATTTTGCTGCTCGAACTCTGTGAACTCAGGCACACAGAAGCACAAAAATGGGTTGAGCTTCTGTTTCGCCATGGCGATGAAGCCGAGCGCATTGCTGTAGTGCATGCCCTGCTCCTGCTGCCACAACCGGGGGTACTAAAGCAGATCGCCCTGGAAGCTGGACGCAGCAACAGCCTGATACTCTTTTCTGCTATTGCACAGAAAAACCCCTACATCAGCATCCACTACGATAACCATGAATTTAATCAGGTCGTTATTAAATCTCTTTTTAACGGTATCAGCATAGATCTGATTACAGGTCTGACACAAAGAGCCAACCCTGAGCTATCAAATATCTGTGAAGAGTATGCGGATGAACGCCTGGCAGCCGGTCGCACCCTGCCCTATGACATCTGGCTTGCAATAGCCCCTTATGCTTCAACCGAAGGCCAAAAGAAAATAGAAAAATACCTTGCAGACGAAGACCCCAAACATCGTTTTTTTACAATCATTGCCCTTGGCGGGAGCTTAAGCCATCACCCTGAATATGGTGAAATACTAGAACAACGCCTACACAAAGAGAGTGATGCTCAACTGCTTGCAGTCCTGCATAAATATATAGCCTGAGAGATACTGACATGAAATATTTCTACCCCCATATCCACATGATGTCGCGCACAACAGATGATTACGAACACATGGCGGAAGCAGGCATTATCGGTGTTGTAGAACCTGCCTTCTGGCAGGGCCAGCCCAGAACCCAGCCGGGTAC